>PWND01000249.1 GCA_003557965.1 Bacteroidales bacterium
CGCCACCGGCTCCCTCATTTCTTGCAACGCCAATACCTTTGCTAAGCCAGGTGTCTGCTTCAGTCATGTCTCTTTCGTATTCAATCATTTTTTGAACGTGAGTTTCAACATGTGCAACAGTTTCAGCAGAAAACCTGCCAACAAAAATGTCGTTGTACGAGTTTGAGCCCACAAGATATCCATAAGCATTGTCGGAGTGCCCGTTACTTGTGGTCATTGGTGGTATTTGAGGACCATCACCCACTATAAGTAAATAGGCAAAGTCATCATTATCGTTGTAGTAATCTTCAACAAAGCTTTTAATAGCAGCAGCATTTGCTCCTGCTTCAGATTTAGGAACAATCTCAGTTTTCCTTCCTATAGTTCTTTTCCAGTCAACAAAAGGCTGCATTGCATCCATAAAGTCATCATAGCAAATAATCAATAGACTGCCTTCTTCCCCCTCAAGCATTGGGTAAGAGCGTTCTGCAACATCCATGTTAAGGAAAAACCTGTTGTATATTTTGTTAAACTCAGGTTCAAGAACAATGTTTTCACGAGTACGATAGTATGGTTCTTTGCCTTCTTTTCCTGTGGAAGCTACTTCTATAACTATATTGGTATAAACACGAAGAGTTTTTGTAACAGGGTTGTATTGGAAAGGGAAGAAGGTTACGGTTTGACCACGAAAATCTCTCATAATAAAAGGATCCTCAAGTTGAGCAAGCTTGCCGGGCCAAAATGAATCAGTTTCATAGGCTTCTCCATAAACAAAAGGGACATCCTCCGGTCTTATGCTTCTGTCGAAATGTCCTTTTGATGGAGCTATATCAATGCTTTCATAGTCCATGTACTTATAGCTGACTATTTTTATCTCCATTTTGTCCCGGTCAGGAACAATTATATTGGTTGTAAGCTTTGCAAGATCAGGCATGCCGCTTTCCATAATTTGAACAGCATTTCCTGCAGTTAAAACTGACTCTACACCATTAGGAGTCCGTAAATTGAAAAAGTCATAATCATCAACCGAAATAGAAAGCAAACTATTATCTAATCTGCTTGATTCGAGAGTAATTGTGTTTTGAGAAAAAACAGTAATTGTACAGAATAGTACAAAAACTAATGATAAGTAAATTTTTTTCATGATGGTTTGGTTTGATTTTGGTTGTTTGCGAATAAAAAAAGGCAGTTTATAATTTATGATAAACAGAAGCTATGTTAAAAAACCCAAACAAAAATATAAATAATTTTGAATAAAGCAAAAATGATTTGTTTTAACATGTAAAAACTACTGTTTATTTAAAATTAGATTTGTTGCTTCTGCTTTATGAAGGCTAGTTTATAACGAAGCGATAAGCTTCATAATTTATTTGAGAATAGAATTACGAAGCAGATTAAGACTTGAATCTTAACCACAAGAAAGAGAGTTTATTCTACAGGAAAGAAAAGAGAAATAATTAAGCTTTCTATATGCACAAAGAAATACAAGGGTTAATTCCTTATATAAGATTTTCAAGTGTATTTTGTTTGCTTAATAAAGCATGTTAATCTTTCGGAAACCATGGTAACAGGGGCGATGTCCTTTTTTTGTATTCCTGATAGTCAGTGTTGTTATCATACTTTTTTTCCAGCATTGGTATCCCTGATACAAAAAGTAATGATAAAGTTATAATTATTGGGCTTATTATGCCAATTAAGCTTTCGAATGCAATTGTGGAATAGATAAATATGCCCCACCAAACTAATATTTCACCAAAATAATTAGGGTGCCTGGTGTATTTCCATAATCCGCTCATAATTATCTTTCCGGGATGTGTTTTTCTGTATCGTGATTTTTGATAATCACCAGCAGCTTCGAAAAAGAAGCCAATTAAAAAGATCGCTATTCCTGCAAATTGAAATGTTGAAAAGCTTAAAACTGGTAGAGTGTGAATTTTTTCATATACCACAAAGCTGTTAATAACTACTATCATATTAAGCAGCATTACTATTCCCTGAAGCAAAAAGATTTGCAAAATTGTTCTGATTAGAAATGTTTTACCCCATTCTTTTCTCCATTTCGCATACCTGAAATCTTCCGGCTCTCCAATTTTTCTAACCAGAATTTGTGTTGCAAGCCTTATTCCCCAAAGAGCAACCATTGCAAACAATATTATGAAAAACATTGAATAAGCTGAGAATCTATACATCAAAAATGCAGTGGAAACAATAAAGCCAATACCCCAGCCTATATCTACGATTGAATTATCTTTAATTGCTAGTGCAATTATAAAGACTAAGAACATGTATGCTAAAATAACTGCAAAAGTTTCCAGTGTGGTGGTTAATAATATTTCAAACATAAATGTTCCTCCATTTTACTTAATTAAATAATGTCTGCACAAAAACGAGTTTTCTTGCAAAAACTTAGTAACCTTAACAATAGACTATTGCAACTGCTCCCAATCCGGCGTTTAATGCCACTACAGAAGATATCTCAGATATAAACTGAGGTTTTTGTCTTGATATATTATAAAGTTTAGCTGCAATTTCCTTAGCATACTCCGGGTTTGCGGAGTGAACCACAGCATACCTGTCAATATTTCCGGCGCTATGGTCGTTCTGAAATATTCGAATGATTTTTTTTGTAAGACTTTTCTGGGTAAAAGCTTTGTCAAAAATCTTTGATTCACCTCCACCCATTGAAATTATTGGCTTAAGGTTTAACAAGGAAACAAGTTTGCCTTTCATTGGAGAAACTCTGCCCCCCATTACCATGTATTTGAATGTTTTTATGCTTACAAATATTCTGGCTTTTTCTATAGACTTGTTAACCTCATTTATAACACTGTCATGGTGTGCTCCTTGTTCAATTAATTCACCGGCCTTTTGAACCAGCAATCCCAAAGAGCCGGATAAATGTTGTGTGTCAATAACATCAATCCTTTTGTTGAATTTTTTAGAAACACTTTCAGCAGCTTTTTTGCTGTTATTGTACACAGCGCTTAGCTTTGAGGCAATATGTAAAGCTATTACAGAGTCGTAATGTGTTAAAGTTTGCTCATAAACTCTTTCAAATGTTCCTATTGATGGAGCAGCGCTTTTTGGGTAGTTTGTGTATTTGTTTATATTTTCGAATAACTGTTTTGTTTTTAGGGTAACCTTATCAAGATACTGGTCATCGTCATAATTAACCAGTAAGGGTATTACGTGTACATTATACTTGTCTAATATTTCCTGTGGAATGTCCGCAACAGAGTCAGTGATAAGGGCAATATCCGATTTTCTTTCATTAGAATCTTTGTATTGAACGATCATATCGTCTGCTTTCTGATATAGTAATTGACCGTAATCAATAAGTTCCTGAAACAATAAATGAGGTTCATTTGTATGAACGTGAAATTTAATATTGTCTTTATAATGGGTAAAAACAATAGAGTCTCCGTATTTGCTC
>PWND01000336.1 GCA_003557965.1 Bacteroidales bacterium
ACAAGGTCGAAATAATTGTTATTTTTTATCCATTGTAAAATTTTTTCAACATCTGCAGGAGAGCTTATGTCAAATATTTCAGAATCATTTGCCAGGTGGTTAAAATACTTTCTGAATTCAGCCTTATTATCAATTTTTGCTATATAGCGCTTATTGTTCAATGCCTTGTGGAATTTGTACATAAATAAGGTAGATGCAAATTGATTCCTTTCATTATGTTTTTTTTCAAAAAAGCGAAAATTAAAATAGTCATTTAAGGATGTTCCATAATATAATGCACACCATATAGCATCAGCAAACATAAAAAAAGAATTATGGTTTTTCTTTTGGCATTTAATTGATTGCCAAACTTTTTTATAGTCAGCATTTAATAAAAAATAAAAGAAATATACTAATCTCATTATTTATGGTTAAAAGCATTTACTACATCAACAAACTTTTTACAAAGAATAGATTTGTCATATTTTGATTCAGCAAGTTTTCTTGCGTTATTACCCATTTTTAGCATTAAGTCATTATTTTGTGACCAGTTAATTATTAAAGAGGCAAAATCATCCGGGTTGCCAGGGTCAACATACGCGCCGCAGTTGTGCTTCTCTACCATTTCCCTTGTCCACCCGTTAGAGTTTACAACTACCGGGATACCTGCTGAGAGTGAATCAAATAATTTATTTGGAGAATTCGTATATAATACCGGCAGGTCGAGAAAAGGGACAATAGAAACATCGCATAAATTAACTATTTCAGAAGTTTTGTCCATAGGTACCCTTCCGTAAAAAAACACGTTATTAAGGCCATTATCAGCAGCCTTTTTCATCAGCCCTTCTTTCACACTTCCATCACCAAGAAATAAAAACTCAACATTATCTACCTTTTTTTCTTTTAGCCTAACAGCAGTGTCAATAATATAATCAAGCCCGTTAGCAATACCCATGGCACCAAAATGAACAATCTTAAAAGAGTTGTGCTTTAGCCCCAGCTCTTTACGAATAGCATCATTTTTCTCCCTGCGCCAAAACTTATCAACCTTTGCCATATTTGGAATCATGGTAATATTTTCACTATGGCCCAAAACTTTTTCTACCCCATCAGCCATACCCGGCGACAAAGCTACAATATGCCATGCTTTTTTATATATTCTCTTTTCTAAAGAAAGTGCAAGTTTTCGTAAAACAGGATTTTTCAGGGCACCCATTTGAATAGGGAATTCCGGCCATAAATCTCTTACTTCAAATAAGTAAGGGATTTTTTTAAATCTTCTGGCAAGTAACGCAGGTACACCTACGGTTAGTGGCGTAGAAGTAGCTATTACAAGGTCAACATTCTTTTGTTTTAACAGAATAATGGATGCTTTATACATGAATCTATAAAATGATATCATGCGCTGCTTTATACTCATTTTGCCAGAATAAAAGTTATTTATCGTAAAAACCTTTATACCATCCAGCTCTTCTTTAATGACTTTTTTCTTGCTATCAACACTTTTACCCCTGATAACAGTAACATTATGCCCGGCATTAATCAACTCCCGTGCAATAAAATAAGAACGTGTGCCGCCGGGGTCACGGGGTGTTTTAAAGTATTGGTGGATATATACTATATTCATTTATGTTAGATAGTTTATTATTTCAACACTGCAAAGTTACAGCATTTATAAGTCTGAACTTTTCAATCTCCTGTATGAAAAATAAATTGCTGTTATTAATAAAATAAAAGACCCTAAATAAAAAAACAGGTAAACTGCTGTAAGTGATTCTACAATATTGACTAATAAGAGAGTTATCAACGATGCCATTAAAATAAAAATAACGAGTCCGCAAACCTTTCTGAAAACTTTCAGAATTTTCTTATCAGCAGATAATATTGTTTGCAATACCACTCCAAAAACTGATAAAAATATAAACGGTAAAAACAGCTTGATAATAATATCATAGGTAACAAAAGTATCGCTTTCAGAAAAAGCACCTCTTTCATATATAACAGAAACTATTTCTTTACCATAAAACCACATAACTGAAATAAAAAGGAGTGATATGCCCAAAACCATAAACAAAAAATTTCTCACTCTTTTAAAGTTGTAACTGATTGATGTTTCTCTGATTAGTAGAGTGTTGGATGCTTTACCTATTGTATTTATCACAAGGCCTAAAATGGCGGTTGCATAAGAGAAATTTGCAATTTTCACATCGCCGTTTATGCCAAATAATATACCGGCAACCATAATAAAAAATGAATAGTAATTAGCAAGAAACAGAGAAATAATATTGAAGCTTTTTAAGGAAATCCTGGGAGAATACGCTTCTTTCTCAACAGAATTATCTTTTTCTTGTTTGTTTATTTGATACCATCCGCCAAAAAAAAGTACAAAAAAGCACAAGAACTTATTAATTGCAACGCCAATTATACCAAAGGCATATCCCAGCGGATAAACCGAACCTCCCCTGGTAATAGCATTGGCAATCATTGCCCGGCTATAAACTTTGTAATTGCCCTTTGCCTGGGTAACCATTAACCCCACCGAGTTGAAAATATAAACAAACAGTGCCAGCCCAAGCAAAAATGCAATAAAAAGATAATATAAGTCAATTTCCCCTTTTGATACAAAAACAATTGCCAATACAATTAAAAAATTTATAAAGCCAAAAATAAGTGAATAGAACAATGTGTCTTTTTTCAAAAGACGGAAAGATACTTTTTCGTTTTTAGTAACAGCTTTGGTCAGGTCTGGAACCAAGTTGCCCTCTAATGCTGTTTGCCCAACAAATTGAATAAAAAAGGCTAAGCTGATGCTCATTATAAGGTAGAAAGCATAATCCTCAGAACTACCAAAAAGCCATGCAACTGATACCCTGTAAACCAGTCCAAACAACACCCCTACTATAGTAGCGGATAATAGCTTCAGAAAATTGCTTTTAAATAATTTCAATAATTTGCCGGTCATTACTATCTTTTAAACAAGCCAGAGGCATTTTTATTAAAAACTCCAATAAACAGCAAAAATAATATATATCTCAAATATGACAGGTCGCCACTAAATAATAAAACCACAATGCCATAATATCCAAACCATCGGAGAGGGTTTTTGTAAATAACTGAAAGCATAGTAAAAGCAAAAAACAACAATCCGAAAATTCCTGTTTCTAATAATAGTTCAATTAAAATATTATGCGGATAACTGTGTTTCGTTTCGCTAACAGTTTTAAAGCTACCAAATCCATGTCCCAAAAGCGGCCTGTCTTTAAAGCTTTCAATTGATTCCTGTATCATTTTAAGCCTTACTCCCACGGAGCCTGCGCCCTCACCATAAATAAATTTATCAGCATCCTGTAGTAGCTGAACTACCGACTCTACCTGGCGTAATTCATAGTCATGCAAAAATTCTTTATCTGCAACAGTATAT
>PWND01000084.1 GCA_003557965.1 Bacteroidales bacterium
CGGCATACTATCGGCTCTTCGAAGTTTTTGAAAAATACCCTCATAAACCTGATAGACGTAAAGTCCTGTATGTTATTAACTGCCTGGCGATTAGGGTCTCTTAGAGGAATTTTAAACTGGTACCATTTTACGGTCTCTGTTTCTTCATTTTTTAATCTGACCGTTGATTCAACTATATCAGTTATATAATTACTCCCTATTTCCATATCTTCGGGCCTCAGGCTTACCCTGTACTGAAAGTATCTTTCACTTTCATTTAGTGTACCGTCACGGTTTATATCTTCTGTATTGGGGATATTAGTAGCCTGTGTAGGATATGGTTCGGGCGACATGTCGGCTGTTGGGCTGTTGCCTTCAGGCAAATTGTAATACTTATATCGTTCAAGCACGCTGGCTTCTTCCTGATCCCACTCTGTTCCGCGAAAATAACGATAGTTGTCGGCCGAGGGGTCTTCCCATGCTTTCTCATAAGCCTGTGATTGTGCCCCGTATAACATCTCAATCTGGTCAAGAAACTGATCTCTGAAAAAATCTCTTTCATCTTCTGTTGACAAACCATCAAGCCCTACATCCTGGTATTGTCTTGACTCAGGGTTGTTGTCGAAAGCATCAACAACGGCCTGAATACTTGGCACTCTTCCCCAAATTGTTGTATCAACATCTACAACAACTTCACTGATTGGTAAGCCATTTTCAAAGCTTTTTCTGCCATCTCTTAAAACATCTTCTGAAACATCACCTAAATTAAAATACAGGTCACCACCACTATGCTCTTCATCATAAATGAAAGGGTCGAGCATCCAGAATTCAATATATTCAACATTTGCAGCTTCAAAGTCAGTTATTGTAAGCCCTCTCATAATACCTCCCCATCTTGTTTCAGGGTCAATTAATCTCCCATCTTGTGCAATTCCTTGTGAGTATGCAGAAGGAGCGGTGTCATAATTGTAAGGGCCTCGTTCAGCAGGGTAGTATGCCATGTTGAATATAGGAATCGGGCCGGGGTATCCTGATGGGTTCTCCTTGTTTGGCCATATTTCAGTTTCCATAACTTCTCTCACATAATGATTTGACTGTTGATTAATGTCATTGCGAATATGAGTAGGAGTTAAGTTGTTATTCCTGGTAAATAATGGGTCAATAATATACCAGGCTAATCTTGCAACATTAAACCTGAAAGCAAGTTCTGTACCCGGTGCACCTTCAGGGAACATTCCGAAGTCAGTTTGGTGTTGTGGTGTGCTGGCTAAAAACCATGATTGAACATTTTTCAGGTCTATTGAGCTTTTACTTCCTTCAAAGTCGTCAATATAGGCTGTTCCGGCATCTCCGATATGCCTCGAGTGGCCGGGAATTAAGTGAGCAAACTCGCCATTAAAAGTAATATTTGATGGCGCAGTTGTGCTATAGAAAGGCAGGAAGTCAAGAGCTCTTGTAATAAACAAGGATTCGGTAGAGTAGGTTGTATTAAGCCCCCAGATTGTATTTGCAATAGGTTCATCTCCATAATTAACCTTTTGTGTTAGCGGCCTTTCCGATAATCTCATTATTGTTGCACCAATATTAAAGTTGTCACTAATCCTGTGATCAACGTGAGTTCCCAGCAATGTTTTAGTTTGAATATCGAAAAAGGTGCTGCTCTCCAAAGAAATCCTTATAGGTGTTCCGGAGTTAAGAATACCTTCATTAATTATCTGGACTCTTCCTAAAGTATAATCTACCGTATAATCTACATTTTCTGTAAGCGGCACGCCTCCGGCGGTAACCACGACAGATCCCTGTGGGACATTAATTGCGTTAAGTGAAATTTCCGATCCTGATGCTGATTTATACCTTCCCTCCAGGTAAAACCTGTTTCGCTCGGGGAATTGCCGTGCTCTTTCTTTTGTTGTTGTATATAGTGAATCAAAAGCATACTTATCCCCCAAATCAGGGTCTTCAAGTTTTTTCCGAAGGTGTGAACCAAAGGGCTCAACAACAGGAAAATATATTCTACCGTTTGAAGCCTGAATAGTACCTCCTTGTGTAGCAGCATTGTCAATAAAGTCAAACACTCCATCGGGAATTGGGTCGAGTTGAGTGTTTAAATTATCCAGGTTCATTACCCTGATTAGAGGTTGTCCTTCAACCGGCCCTTCATCCAAAAACCCTATAGGTACTCCGTATTCTTCGCTATCATAAAGTATGTTGAGCCTGAATTCGTCCCTGTTGACCTGGAAGGCTCCAATGCTATAAACATTTTTCATCATAAGGTCCCACATGGGGATTCTTGTGTTAACTGCGGTGCTTTTCAGGAGCTTAACGATAATAGAGTTTGGTGCATCTACTTCATTGGAGAACTCACCAACCTGGTACACTGTTGTATCACCAATTATTGTATACTGGTATGCAACAGCAAGAACCTGGTCAGGGTTTATAGACTGGTTAAGCGAAATAAACCCTAATTTTGAGTTATAAGTGAATTCATTTGAGCGAAGCCTCCTGGCATTTTCAATATTTTCATAATCAGTTCCTGAGCTGAACCCGGCATGATGTTGTGATAAAAAAGAGTTTACCTGGGAAATATTCCTTATTGAAGGCTCATTGTGCATCATGTTATAAAGGTCGTTCGAGTAATTTGAAGGAGCTGCAGAGTGGGAGCCTCCAATGTTTTCATTATAAGGTTTTGCTTCACCAAGGTCAGCAAAAGCTACAATGTTTCTGTTGTCTTCAACAGCAGCGCCCACATTAGTAACCCATACTTCTATCCGGGTAATATTAACCGGGGATCTGACAATAGGAAGTGATGATAAAGATTCATCATAATTATCGCGAAAATATTGTCCAATAAAGAAGTGCCTGTTTTCTTCATACTCATCAGCCTTAATCATAAACTCGCTCATTTGTGCTCCACCGGTAACTTCAATAGACTGGCTTTCTGTTTTTTGTTGGGAGAAAATGCTTGTAACAGTGGTATTTCCAAATCTCATTTGTGTTTTAAAGCCAAACAAGCCCTGGCTGCCTTGTATAAGTGTTCCGGGTAATGGCAGCGTAACATCACCGGCTTCAACCAGCTGTAAAATCTCATCTTCAGTGCCCCGGTATTCCACTTTCATTTTATTTTCGAAATCAAAAGTAGCTTCAGTGCTATATGTACTGTTAATTTCTATTTTCTCGCCCACCTGTGCCTGAACGCTTAGTTGTATCTTAGGTTGAAAGTCAAAGTTTGTTACTGTCCTCCTTTTTTCGTCTATAGCCGGATCATCTCTGTGGTTTGACAAAACGCCAAAAATCAACTCTGCCGAGCCTGTTGGCCGGATATCAATTGTTCCTCCACCAAAAATTCTGTCAAAAACTTCGCTGCCAATATGAATCTGCGGAATTATTCCATCACCTCTTTCAAAACTATGTGGTTGTGCTTTTTGCTTCCAGTGATTTTGTAATGCCCTGTCAAGGTCATATTTAACAAACTCGTCAAAACCAATGTAATAAGGCCTGCCAATAATCCTGTCTCCGGCTTTTCTTATAACATAATACTGATTTGATTCAGGGTCGTAGTGTATTTCTGTTGTTATTCCGGGAGGGTCAGAGTCGCCATAAATATCATCAGGAATTAATGGGTTGGTTGGTGTGTTTAGTATGTCATTATCAAAAATTGTATCGTTATCCGGGATGTTTTCATCTTCATCGGTGAGGCTATAAGCAGAAAATGACGATAATAATGAGTTGCTTTTAGCATTAACGACATTTGTTAAAGCATCAAAGCAAAATATTATTATGAAAATTATTATAAAAAATGCCTGCTTATTCGAATGAAATTTTAACACAAAGCTTTTTATTTACACAAAAATTACTTATAAGCTCTTAAGAGCTAATTTTACAAGTTCTTCTACAGAATATGATTCTCCGTTTTTGAGTATGTTGTTTATGGTTTTTTGAGCACTGTTTTTGACAAAACCCAACATTACTAAAGCAGATAACGCTTCTTCCTTAATTGTATTGTTTGTTGCTGATAATTTTTCATCTTTTACTACGCCTTCTTTTTCCAGCTTATCTTTTAAATCAACAACAATTCTTTGTGCTGACTTTGCACCAATACCTTTTACATTTTGCAATACTGAAGCATCATTGTTTACTATTGCACCTTTTACTTCATTAGTAGTTAATGATGATAAAATCATTCTTGCTGTGTTTGGGCCTACGCCTGAAACCGATATAAGTTGCCCAAACAGGTTTTTTTCTTCAACAGTAAAAAACCCGTACAAAGTATTAGAATCCTCTCTGATTATTAAATGTGTATGTACTTTTACTTCGCCGTTATCAGGCAATTGCGAGTAGGTATTTAGTGAAATATTTACAAAATAACCTACTCCTTTACATTCAACGATAATATATGCAGGATTCTTTTCGGTAAGTAAACCATTTAAGTATGCTATCATTATAATTTAAGTGCTTTTAAAAATAATTGACAAAAATAGTTATTATTTGAATATATCAAGCATATTGATTGATGTTAAAAAGAAATCCGTGATTTACAGATGTGAATCACGGATTTTTATAACGCAGAAAAAACCGGTATATTTTGAATAAAAAATTCAAAATACTACCTTACTTCTTCTATTGTTTTTTTCAGAATTTTGTCAATCATTTCTTTAGGAGGCTGTGGAATAACTCCGTTGTCAACTAATAGCTTAGTAGTGCTTCTTGCTAATTCAATATCTTTTTTAGCAATATCGTAAGCTTCCTGCCATGTCATTTCCAATCTGGCTACGCCATCTTTTATTGCTTGCATGGCAACTTCTGCCGCCTCATAAGGGAAAACATCAGGCTCGTCCATTTTTGCAATAATATTTTCTGTGTTAATTCCTCTTTTTTCAGAGAATTCAGCAATAGCTTTAGCTGCTGCGATAGCCATATTGTCGGTTACTTTTTTAGCTTTTACAAGCAAAGCGCCTTTAAGGATTCCGGGGAATCCGACTGAATTGTTTACCTGGTTAGGGAAGTCGCCTCTTCCTGTAGCTACAATATGAGCACCTGCTTCTTTGGCTGCGTAGGGGTATATTTCAGGAATAGGGTTGGCACAAACAAAAACGATTGATTTTTCAGCCATAGAGCTGATCCATTCAGGCTTAATCAGGTCAGGGCCTGGCTTAGCCATTGATATAAGAACATCCGCACCTTTCAAGGCCTCAGGAAAGTCATCAACGCAGTCAGGGTTTGTTGCTTGACAAAGTTCCCATTTACGGTAAAACCTTTTGTCTTCTTCGATATCCTTTCTGTTTTTATGTAATCCTCCTTTTGAATCGAACATTATGGTTTTTGCAGGGTCAGCACCGGCTGCATTAACAATTCTTGCTATTGTGGCGTTTGCAGCACCAGCGCCATAATATACAATTTTTACTTTGTCAATATCTTTATTAACAAGCTTTAAAGCATTTATAAGGCCGGCAAGAGTTACACATGCTGTTCCTTGTGCATCATCATGCCAAACCGGGATATTACATTCTTCTCTTAAAACATCAAGCACTTTATAACAGTTGGGCTGAGAAATGTCTTCAAGGTCAATAGCTCCAAAGCTATGCTGACACATTTTAACAAAATCAATTATTTTATCGGGGTCATTTTCTCCTTTTTCATTTTTACTGTCAACACAAATTGCAACAGCATCAAACCCACCAAGATATTTCATTAGTAAAGCCTTACCTTCCATTACACCCATGCCACCGGGAGGTGTACAATCACCATCACCCAGAACCCTGGTTGAGTCACTTACAACAGCAACAATATTGCCTCTGTTACTAAGGTTGAAGGATTGGTTGTTGTCCTCTCGAATGCTTGTTGAGATTTTTGATACACCGGGTGTGTACCAAACATTAAACCAGTTAAAACCGGGGGCCGGTGCTTTTGGCACAGTTTGCATTTTCCCACGATAAAAATCATGTGCTGCTACAGCTAATTCTTTATAAAATAAGGTCTTTGCTTTTGCTTTTTGCTCCTGGGTAAAGTCTGACGGCAAAGCTGCGTCAAGGTTGCTTAAATCTAATTTAATTTCTTCCATAATAAATAATTTTGTTTTTTAACAAAGATATAAAGTTTTGATTGATTAGTTTGATTCAATAATTTGAAAAAGTTCGTCAAGTTTTGGGGTCAGGATTATTTCTGTTCTTCGGTTTTTTTTGCGTGCTTCCGGTGTTTTCGCAGGATCAACCGGCATGAATTCGCCCCTGCCGGCTGCAGTTAGCCTTTCAGGGTCAATGTCGGAGTTGTTAAGTAAAATCCTTACAATAGCTGTTGCTCTTAAAACACTAAGCTCCCAGTTGTCTTTGATTTGGCTTCCCGGCATAAAGGGCACATCATCTGTGTGGCCTTCGATTAAAATATTTATATCAGGGTTCTTTTCAAGGACTTTTGCAAGTTCACTGAGAGCTTCTACACCCTGGGGATCAACATTAGTACTGCCTGTAGCAAATAATAAACTTTCTTCAAGTGAAACATACACCTTGCCATTTCTTATGTCAACAGAAAGCCCGTTGTCTTGAAAACCCAACAAAGCATTAGATACAGTTTTTCTTAAAGCACCTACAATGCTGTCTTGCCTGTTTAAAATAGCTTCAAGTTCGTATAGCCTTTCTTCTTTTTCCCTGATTTCATTATACGACTCCTGAAGTTGTGTATTTAAGCGGTTTAAACTGTCTTCCTTTTGTTGCATAGCTAAAGTAGCTTTTTGCAGCTCATCTTCTCTGCGCAGCAAGTCTTCCTGCGTTTCCTGCAGCCGCCTCATTATTTGCCTGGTTTCATCAGCTCTGCCTTCAGCCAGCTTCTCATTCTGCTCAAGTAAAAGCTTATAAGTATTGTTTAGCTGTTCATAATTTGCATTAACGCGCCTTAATGTTGAACCCAAATTTGTAGTATCCATTTTAAGGGTTTCAATGTTTCTTTCAAGATTATTAATGCGGCTGCTTAATTCATTGTTTTCTGTATGTAGTTTTTCATTTTCATTTCTTAAAGCCGTGCTGGTTCTCTCGCACTCTTGTCGCCTGTCAACCATGTCTTCATATTTGCGGGCAGGTACGCAAGATGTTATTATTATTGAGAATAGTGCAATATAAAAAAACAGCCTGTTGTATGTCAAATATTTTTTCATAATGTTGGTTTTAAATAGGTTTGTGCTTATTCTTATCCCGGTAAAAATTTTTATATTAATAAAAAGTTTTTGTTCCAAACGCCTCAAAGTTAGAATAAAATTACCGATTCGAAATAAAAACAAAAGTAAAGATATCAACTTAAATATTAACAATTATACCTGCCGGACAATGGTCTGAATGAACAACCTCCGGCAGGATAAAAGCATCCTTGATTTTATTAGTTAAATTATTGCTAACAATATTATAGTCAATTCTCCAGCCTAAATTTTTTGCTCTTGCGTTTGCCCTGAAGCTCCACCAGGTATAATTATGAGGCATAGTATTAAACATTCTGAAAGTATCAGTAAACCCTGAGTCAAAAAATTCATCCATCCATTCTCTTTCTTCCGGTAAAAACCCTGAGCTATGCACATTTCTTACCGGGTCATGTATGTCAATGGGTTTATGACAAATATTAAAATCTCCGGAAATAATTAGTTTTTTTCGTGTTTTTTTTAACTCATTAATATAATTAAAGAAATCGTCAAGCCACTTCATTTTAAAGCTTTGGCGAACATCTCCGGAACTTCCCGAAGGGTGGTAAACCGATATTACTGATATATCACCAAAATCAAGCCTTATAAATCTGCCTTCATCATCATAGGCCGGTATTCCTATTCCTGAAACAGAATTATCCGGCAACAATTTAGTAAATATGGCAACACCTGAGTATCCTTTTTTCTTTGCTGAAAATACATAACACTTGTATCCAAGCTCTTCAAAATCAAATAATGGGATTTGATCAGGCTGCGCTTTAGTTTCCTGAACGCACAGAATGTCGGGGTTTTCTTCACTAAGCCAATTTAGTAGTCCTTTGTTAATAGCTGCTCTTATACCATTTACATTATACGTAATTAGCTTTACCATAATTAATTTAGAATAAGCTTCCCTGAATAAACATTTTCGCCGGCAATGATTTTATAAAAATAAAATCCTTTGCTGTTACTACTTTTGTGTTTTGCAGCATCCCATACCCATACATTTTCTCCTCTTGAAGTATTAATTTTATCAGAAAAGACTTTCTTCCCCTGAATGTCAAAAACTTCAAAAATAATTTCATTATTCGCTTCAGAATAATAAGAAAAATTAAAAATGTTTTGTGATGGGTTTGGATAAACATATATGTTTTCATTAATGCTGTTTATTTCATCTCCGACATTTAACGGATACCCATGATCAGGGAAATTTATCGTTGAGTATAACCTGTATTCTCCTGGTTTAAGGGTTATACCTTCATGTATGTTTGTAATTTCAACTTCTTTACCGGTAAAGAATTCATACCACATCCCATCTCTTTGAAAATTGGGGTTTATAACATGTTCTTCAACACCAAAGTTTCCAATAACATTAACATGCTCGCCGTCAAGGTTTAGTTGAATTCTTTTTGTTTCTCCTGAAACACTTAGCTGGTAGTCGCTTGTGCGAAATATTTCCTGGCTTGTTTTAAGGTTGGCGAGTGCTGAATATACATAATACAACCTTCTTCTTCTCCAGTCATCAAAGTAGTCCCATCTAACAGGTTTTGGGTCAACCCTGCAGCCATCATCAATATCACCTGGTATGGGGTCAACATTTGGGTCATCTCCACAATGATTTATGGAATAATCATATCCTAATTCACCAAATTGCCAGATCATTTTCGGGCCCGGTACAGTAAAGTAGAAAGCTGCCACCAGTTCTGCTCTTTGCAGCGCCGTAGTGAGGTTTTTAACATCGTGAGCAGGGTTTTCAGAGTTCCCGTAACGAAGGTTTTTATGCATAATTCTTTCTTCATCGTGGCTTTCCATGTATCCAACCAAATGAGGAACGCTCCATCCCCTGTTTTTGTATGATATCCAGCTAAAATCGCTTTGCGGTATCCATCCCATAGCTGCTTCCTGGTAGGAATGTGTAATGTTTCCCCATAATAACATTCCATACTCAGCAAGTTCTTTTTCTTCATCGTTTGCTGTAAAGTGTTCTAGAATAATATACGCATCCGGGTTTACTTCCCATGCCTGGTCGGCAATACGCTTTAAGTTTGCGATACGGGCGGCATCATAATTCCATCCCTGTCCACCAGTTTGTTGGTTTGTGAAACCTTTGGTAAAGTCAAATCGGAAGCCATCTACCCTAAACTCTTCTAACCAATATTGCACTATGCGCTTGAAGTATTCGTGGGCATATTCGCTGTCCTGATCAAAGGTTTGAAACCAGCACCAAGGCTCATGGGGGCAAGTTTCAAGGTACCATGGATTTTCCGGTAAAGGCCTGTTTAAATTGCTGTCCCAATACATCTGAACAAGGGGTGATGGGTCATCAGAGTGGTTTAAAACAATGTCAATTACAACAGCCATTCCACGTGCATGTGCCGCATCAATAAAACTTTTATAGTCTTCCATAGTGCCATAAGCCTTGTCAGTGGCAAAGTATGTCATTGGGTTATATCCCCATGAGATGTTTCCTCCAAACTGGTTGATAGGCATAAGTTCAATAACATTCACACCCATGTTTTGCAGGTAGTCGAGCGAGTCCATAACTGTTTTAATTGCAGATGTTTCAACAAAATCGCGAATTAGCAATTCATAGATCACCATATCTTCAACCGCAGGAGGTGTAAAGTCGGTAGTTTGCCACTCATACTCTGATTTGCCGGGATGCATAATACTTACTAGTCCGGTTGTTTCTTCCGGATAGGGCATAAGGTTTGGGTAATTAAAGGATGAAATCCATTGGTCATTCCATGGGTCAAGTATTTTGTGTGTGTAGGGGTCTGCTAATCTAAGCTCACTGTCAATATAATATTGAAATGCATACTCTGTATCAGGAGTTAAATCTTCAATTGTAATCCAGTAATGCGTTCCGTCCGGAGTTCTGTTCATGTAGTTTTCTTCTCCGACTCCCCAGTCGTTAAAGTCTCCAATAACAAAGGCATAGTTTATAAGAGCAGGAGGGTCGTGCAGAACAAGTGTAACAGTAGATTCGTCAATATAGTTTATGCCGGGCAAAACGCCTTCCGGGAGTTCTGCAACAGGAACTTCCGGCCTCACATAGAAATATGTTTCTGCTTCAGCAGTATCGTCGTCGCCTTCTGCTATAAACTTTACATAAAAAGTACCAGTTTCCTCTGCCGTCCAATCATAACTTAATGTTTCCTCTGTAGTTGAGGTAATAAACTCCTCGTTAACATACAGCTCTAAATTATTCGAAAAGTTTGCAGCAGCTGATATAGTAATAACATCGTTGACTTCAAATATTGGTTGCAAGCCTGTGGGTGAGGTAATAACGACAACAACTCCTTCCTCTACCACTTCAACAAAATAATCTATGGTTTGAGGTGATCCCGAAGCTGCTCTGAAAACAAAAGCCATGTGTGTGATTACCTGGGTATCGCCTACACTGTAAAACTCTTTGATAGAGGGTTCAATTTCAAGCTTATATAAGTCATCTCCTAAACTTTCTAACTGGGGTTGGACATCATTATCTCCCCAATCCCCAATTACATTTTGCCAGTTGCCAACACCCTGGATGTGCACTCCTGTGTGTGTATAAATTGGCCCTGTGTGGCCTTCAAGAGGAGTGTTGGTAGCATCAAAGTAAATTGTTACAGGGCTGTTTGCTGTAGGTAAATTCGGTTCAGTAGTTATTTGAGCATAAGTTATATTTGTATATAACAAACCCATGGTTATTAATATAAATAACCTCATCAAGACATTTCTTTTTTTCATTGTTAATAAATTTTTGTTATTATTCCTTTTTTCCAAAATTGACAACTTACAAATATAAAAAATAAATACATCATCTTATAATGAAGTAAAACCTCCTGGGTTAGCTGATTTTAATTCGTTTTGTGAACTGGTGGTTGACTCCGCTTCTTCCCTGTTTTTATAAAAAGATTAAAAAAAATATAAAATTTCACACTTTGCTCATTATAATAAAGCATAGCAGTTGTTTAATTTATAATTAATGTTGAACATATTTAAATGTGAACGGTTATATTTGTTGACAATCTGTTATTTTTAATAAACCCTGCAATAGAAAATGTCTGATAAGGCAAAATTGTTTGAAAATTACAGCTTCCTCTACTGGAGTATTAGTATTGTGCTAAATATGATATGGGTGGTTTTTATCCTTTTTTCTTTAGACAAAGCACAGCTTGCTATATACTACAGTGCAGAAAACCTTATTTTGCCTTCAATGTTTAATGATCTTTTTAATAATAGTGGAAGCTTATCCGCATGGCAATTATCATCATCTACAAACTTCTTTCCCGACATGTTCTTTTTTATGATTATAAATGCCATTGTTTCAGATTTTAGAGTTACAATGTTAATTTATAGCCTGTTACAATATGCCGGTATCCTAATATTAGCAAACCTGGTAGTGAGGCAACTAAGCTCTAATATTAGTCTCAATTACCTTGCATTTAGCAACTTACTTATTGTTTTGCTATTGTTTGTGACAACATTATCAGGGAGTTTCGAGTTTACATATAACTTTTTAAGCATAGGGCATTATTTGGGGCCTATGATAATGACATTGGCTTCATTGCTGTTTTTATTGAAGTTCCTTAAATATAACAAAAAGAGAGACCTGTATTTTTTGTTTATAGCAGGCTTTTTGGGAATTTTGAGCAACCGCTTGTTTTTTATAATGTTTGTTTTGCCTTCTCTGACACTGTTCTTTTTTATTTCAAAAGAAGAAATAAAAAAGAAAATCATAAAGATTTTTGGGGTTGTTGCTTTATTTACAATATCAGGATACCTTACCTTGCATGTTCTTAAACTGGCGGAAATAGTTAATATTGCACCGGGGATTATTAATATTGCTGATATTGGCAGTATTATTAATTCTTTAAAAATAATATCTACACAATACTTGGTTTACTTTTATTATTTTGATTTGCTAAGTGTGGTTATTATTCTTGCATTGCTGTCATTTATTCTTACCGTATATATTGCAGCGAAGTATTATATCCGGATATATTTAAGAAAAGAAAGGCATTACAATGTTCTTAAAGCGTTTTTTCTTTTCTTTTTAACAAGCATGATAATATTGGTTTTCTTAAGGCCTTTACTGTTTGGGTTTTATAATGGCTGGTCTTATATAAAGCACAACATTCATGTAATTTATTTGCTCGTTTTTAATTATGCATTTATAATCTATTATTTCATCAGAAGCAGTAAAAAGAAAAGGTTAAATATTTTCAGAAAAGTATTTTATGTTTTTTTTATTGCCGTTATTTCCTATACACTTATATTTCCTATAAGAGCAGATCTGGGTAAAGGAGCTTCCAGGTATTTTAATTATACTCCCGGGCATGTAGATTGTATTTACAATTTAAACCAAAACATGCATTATAAATATGGCCTTGCTGAATATAGCATAGCCAGGTCTGTGTTATTATTTTCAAACAGCAATGCTAAACTGATTCCATTTGCACATGACAGTGAGATTATTAATTATCATTTTAATGCTGAAAAATATTACTCAAAATTAAATGAGCATATTAGTTCTTCACAAGATATTTTTGTAATTGTAAATGCAAAAAATAACAATCAAGTTATTTCAGCTATGGGCGAGCCTGAAGCAATGCTTCAATGCAGCGACTCAAACTACAGAATTTTTTCTTACCCTTCTCTCTTTTTAAAAAGCACCCTTCATTTCGAGCGAATGCGAGAAATCCGGCTGTTTCCCCCTCCCTGTCATTTCGAGCGAATGCGAGAAATCCCGTTGAAACTAGGAAAGGTTTGGTAAAAGTGACTTTTTTAAGTGTCTCGCTCATCCACGGGATCTCTCACTTACGGTACTAATGACAGAAACCCATACAGCGCTGTATGTCAGCCCTTTGCGCATCACCCCTAAATCCCCTTCTATGTTGTAAACCAAATTTTCTTGTTAGTTTTTTTTATTATATTTATTATACTACTGCATGTCAGGTGTTTACATATTACCTGTAGAAGCTATCGGGCAATAC
>PWND01000214.1 GCA_003557965.1 Bacteroidales bacterium
CGCTGAGCTATCCATGTCGCGTTTGTGTTTACAACCTGTCCTATTAATAATTCCTCTCCAATGTTGATAATTTCTGCTTTCATTTTATGTGATAACTTTATAAAATATTGTTAATGTAAACTCCCTTACTTTGCTATTTTTGCAACTTAATTTTCAATATTACACTTTATAGTAAAGTGTATTTTTTTGTTTATAACTTAAATTTGAAACCAATATTCCTTGAAAACGTTTAATATTTTAGCAAAAGTATTAAATCTGCATGAGCAATAAACATGCATTTTGATAAATCAATACTAAAGATATTTAGCAAATTATAAAATTTTTAAACTATAAAACATGAAGCGAATTTACAAAGAATCAGAGTTAATATTAAATCCGGATGGTAGTTTGTATCATATTAAACTAAAACCTGAACACGTTGCAGGCAAAGTAATTGTTGTTGGTGACCAATCACGTGTTGAGGTTGTTTCAAAACATTTTGAAAAAATTGAATACAAAATTCAAAACCGTGAATTTGCAACTCACACAGGATATTATAAGGGTACAAGGATTACTGTAATGTCAACAGGTATTGGAACTGACAATATTGATATTGCAATTAATGAACTTGATGCAGCAGTTAATATTGATTTACAAAAAAGAGTTGAAAAGGAGGAACATACTAAACTTGATATAATCAGAATTGGCACGTCCGGTGCACTAAAAGAAGATATTGATGTTGATAGCTTTGTAGCTTCTACGCATGGACTTGGGCTTGATGGAGTGCTTAACTACTATGACTACGACAAAGAGGTTACGGAAGATGATATCTCTGAAGCATTTATGAAACATGCAAACTGGAGCAGCAAACTCCCTTACCCTTATGTTGTAGAAGGCTCAGAACAGCTACTGGAAAAAATTGCTTTTGACCTTCAGAAAGGAATTACAGCTACAGCATCCGGGTTTTTTGGGCCTCAGGGCAGACAGCTGAGAATTCCCTTGGCTGATCCTAAACTGAATGAAAAAATTGAAAGCTTTAAATATAAAGAGCACAGGATAACAAACTTTGAAATGGAAACATCTGCTTTGTATGGTTTTGGAAAACTATTAGGGCATAATACGATGACGGTTTGTGCAATTATCGCAAACAGGCTGGCAAAAACCTATAGCAAAGACTATAAAAAATCAGTTGAGAAACTTATTAAGCTGGTTTTAGACAGGTATGCTGATTAATTTTTTGCATTTATGATTATTAACGAGACTGAAAAAGAAAGTAAATTTAAGGCCTTGATTAGCTTAATAGATGAACCTGATGATAAGGTTTATGCTGAAATCTTTGAGAAGATAACTAATGAAGGGCCAAATATACTACCATACCTGGAGCATGCATGGGAAAACTCAATTACTCCGGAAGTGCAAAAGCGAATAGAAGAATTAAGCCATTGTATCTGCTTCAAACAGCTTATCAAGGACTTGAAAAGTTGGCTTTGTGGTAATATGGATTTGCTGGAAGGAGTTATGATAATTTCTCGTTTCAAATATCCAAACCTGAATGAAGAAGAAATCTATTATGAAATTAACAGAATCAGAAAAGAAATATGGATAGAGCTTAATGAGAACCTAACTGCACTTGAACAGATAAAAGTATTTAATCGTGTATTTTATGATATCCTGAATTTTAAGGGCGATGTTGAAAATTATCATGATTCACGAAATTCATTTATCAACAAAGTTCTTGAGACTAAAAAGGGGAATCCACTTACTTTAGGCGTTATATATATATTACTTGCTCAAAGCCTTGAACTGCCTGTATATGGAGTAAACCTGCCGGAACACTTTATTCTCGCTTATACAGCTAAATCAATAAACCCTGATACACTTACAATTAATGACAACAATGTTTTGTTTTACATTAATCCTTTTAGCAACGGCTCTGTTTTTTCTTACAGGGAAGTGGAAGAATTTCTGAAACGCTTGAATCTTGATCCTAAGCCATCCTATATAAACCCATGCAGTAATGTTGATATTATTACAAGAATGGTAAATAACTTGATAGTCTCTTTTCAAAAGAGCGGCGACCAATATAAAGTATCTGAGCTTGAAACTATTATATCAATACTGAAAAACCACTGATAAATACAGATTTATGCAATAAAAAAAGAGAGAATTTATATTTTAAACGCTCTCTTTTTTACTTATAAAAGTATTGCTTTATGAAAGAAAAATGCTATTCTAATTCTTTTGCAACTTTTAGCGCCTTTTCATAATCCGGATGCTCGCCTATCTCCTTAACGATTTCAACATATCTTACTACATCATGCTTGTCAATTATTACAATTGCTCTTGCCAAAAGCCTAAGGTCTTCAATAAGTAGTCCGTATTTGACTCCAAAATCAATATCTTTATGATCCGAAAAAGCAACAACATTTTCAATACCTTCTGCCTCACAAAACCGCTTTAAGGCAAATGGCAGGTCGTTTGATACACCTATTACTTGGGTGTTTTTTAACTTTGATGCTTCCTTGTTAAATCTTCGTATTTGCTCTGAACAAACTCCTGTATCAATACTTGGTACAGACGAAATAATCCTTACTTTACCCTGATAATCACTTAGCTTTACGATTTTTAAGTCTTTATCAATACAAATGAAGTTTTTTGCATTGCTTCCCACTTTTGGTATTTTCCCCAGTAGTGTTACGGGATTTCCTCCAAATGTAACTAAATTGGTGTTTCTTTTCATTTTTTCCTCTATTTTACTTGTTAATCATCTATTAACAAAATTATCATTACTTTTATGACACAAAATTAACTATTTTATATATATGATTATCTCAATAAGAAAAATATTCGATAATCATCTAATTTAATTATACAGTTTACATAAAAAATACTTTTCATTGTTATGGCATATTATAGTATGCAAAATTTTATCGAAATTTTAAGGAAAAACAATCAAATAGATATTATTGATGAATTTGTTTCTCCGGAATTAGAAATATGCGAAATTACTGATCGCTATTGTAAAAACAACGGCAAAGCAATTTTGTTTAAAAATACCGGAACAAAATTTCCTGTATTAACAAATTCTATGGGTAGCAAGGAGCGGATATGCCTTGCATTAAATGTTGAAGACCTGGATGACTTTGGGAAAGAAATCAGGAACTTGTTTCACACCTTTAACAGGGAGCATGTAACATTATGGGATAAGATAAAAATTATACCTAAATTAAAACAAATCAGCTCATGGATGCCTAAAACCATTTCAGGTAAAGGTGTGTGCCAGGAAGTAGTTATGAATAGCCCGGATATTGAGAAACTTCCGGTATTGAAAACGTGGCCGTATGATGGAGGACGGTTTATAACCTTGCCTGTAGTACATACTAAAGATCCGCAAACAGGTAAAC
>PWND01000100.1 GCA_003557965.1 Bacteroidales bacterium
GCTTTTTTACAAACATACTGCCTAAAGGGGACTTTCGCTACTATTATTATTTGGTTGCGTTCCCCTTTAGGACCAGCTGATTCAACGCATAAAAGGCTATTGTCATTCCACATTGACGGCCCAAAGGCTGAGCCTAACCATTTGAGGTGACGATCAACCAATTCTTATGATATATTCACAATGTTCCTGTCGTAAATTTTCCTATTATTGCAAAAAGAATAACATGAAGGCCATGTCAAAAACAATCAGGTTAGCCGAAAAAGACGATATAGAAGCTATTAACAATATCTATAACCAGGCAATAGATACAAGATGCTCCACTGGTGATTTGGAACATTATTCTTTAGAGTACAGAAAAGAATGGTTTGAAAGCCATACCCCTGATAAATACCCGGTATTAGTTTGTGAAGTTGATAATCAAGTGGCTGGTTGGGCATGTTTAAGCCCATACAGAAATGGCCGAACCGGTTTTAGGCATACTATTGAAGTCAGCTATTACGTCCATAATAATTTTAAACAAAGAGGTTTAGGTTCACTTCTTCTGAAATCAATTATTGATAAAGCCAGGGAGCTGAACTATCGCGTGATTGTAGCCATGCTTTTTCATACAAATACAGGAAGTATTAAACTACTTGAAAAATATGGTTTCGAAAAATGGGGCTGCTTGTATGATGCCATTGATATTGACGGCGTGGTTTTTAACCACCTTTGTTATGGGCTAAAGGTGTAGGATTAAGGTTAAGGTTGAGGTTAAGAAATATTAAAATCCCCAATTAACCATATAAGAGCATATAAGGACATATAAGAAATCAAAGATTGAGGTTGAGGTTTGATTAATAAAGCACAATCTGAAGTCGCAAGTCTGAAATTTTCTTGTTATAATTTACCATTCACCAATCAATCTGTGTATTTCAATGGATTTTATTAATTTTACGCATACCAACTCTAAAAGCTACATCATGAAAAATATTTTGAAACTATTTTTTTCTGCATTACCTCTATTTTTAATTCTATCCTGTGTTGAAGAGAAAAAAGAGGATCTCATAATGCAACCAATCGAATTCTCAACTGATAAAGCAGATTTTCTGTATCAATTTGCTTACAGCTGCATAGACCAGGAATACCCAAATAAACTTGGGCAAGTTCTTATTAATGATTCTTACCTTGCTCCTCCCCGCGAGCTACATCCCGCTTTTTATGGCTGTTTCGACTGGCATTCAGCGGTGCACGGACATTGGACACTGGTTACTATTTTGAGTCATTTCCCTGATTTCCAAGACAAAGATGCAATCATTAAAAAGCTTACTGCAAATATTACGGAAGAGAACATTAAGACTGAAATAGAGTTCTTCCAGGATGAGTATAATAAAACATTCCAGCGCACTTACGGATGGGCATGGTTGCTGAAGCTTGACGAAGCTTTAAGAGAATGGGATAATCCGGTGGCAGCTGAACTACATTCGTATTTAAAACCACTATCTGATATGCTCGCCGACAAGTTTATTGAGTTTTTGGATGTTCTTAATTACCCGATAAGGGTTGGAGAACATCCTAATACAGCTTTTGGGATGTCATTTGCTTATGATTATGCAACTAAATACCATCCTCTTCTTGCAGCAAAAATTGAAGAAAAAGCCCGTGAATACTTTATAAACGACATAAACTGCGCTTTGTCATGGGAGCCTGGCGGTTTTGACTTCCTGTCGCCGTGCTTAGTTGAGGCATCATTAATGCAAAAAGTATTGCCAGTTGATGAGTTCAGGTCATGGTTTGATAGTTTTCTGCCGGGTTTTGCCAATAATCCCGAAAAATATATTCAACCGGCTATAGTTCCTGATGCCAGTGATGGTAAGCTTGCTCATTTAGACGGATTAAACTTCAGCCGTGCATGGTGCTTGTTCGAAATTGGGATGGCACTTGAAAACAGCAAAATACTAAATGCCGGAATTGAGCATTACGATTTTAGCTACGAACAACTTGACGCCGATGAGTACATGGGCTCTCACTGGCTCGCTTCTTTTGCTGTGTATGCTTTGCTCAGAAGTGAGGAAATTAATTAATTCTTCACAAACCTGACAGATTGTGCTTTACGATTACCAGAAAGGCTTATTACATAAACTCCTGATGGCAAACCTGATAAATCAAGATACATGGAATGTTTTGTAATTGCATAAGCAGGAATCACTGACGAACGATATTCTTTCCCTTGTAAGTCGGTAATGCTGAGAGTATAATTGCCCTTTTCAGATACTTCAAACTCCAGCATTGTAAACTCTGCTGCAGGATTAGGATAAACTGAAAGATTAAAGGCATTTTCAGATGGAGTATTTTCCAAAATATTTGGTTCATCACCATTATCATCATCATCATCGTCATCCTCTGTTTGTATAAAAGGTGGGATTTGATTGGTAATACAGTGAATTGCTCCCTCCCAATGTATCATGGCATTACAGTTTATGCCAATAATGGTTTTTTCGGGCAATAATTCTTCATAAGTCTGCAATGCTGCTGCATCTCTTTCATGGCCGTATATTGGCACTAAAACTACATCATTAACTATAAGGCTGTTGATGTATGTTTTCCAGTTTTCGGCTTTTAATATCTTATGTACACTATAATTTATCCCATCCGGATGAACTAATGCATTTAATGACTGGTAATTCTCTTCCAAAACGGTATAGTCAGCATGCCCGTGATCAACAGAGCTAATAACAAAAGTAGAATCATTCAGAAGCTTAATCTGCATATCAATATGCCCCCAGTAATCATTGGTAAGGGCATTAAAAAGAAAAACTTCTTTTATTCCCATATAGTTTGACAGCATTTTATTTATCTGCTCTTCTGTTTGACAGGGATTATTTGAGTATAGCCTGTCAGTTGCAAACAAACGACTGTGGCTGTCTATTAAATAATTACCACCATCAAAAATCACATGCATCAATCCATAATAGTTTATATCCCAGTATTGAGAAAGACGATATGTTAGGTCTTTGTCGCCGTGGTCAGACGCAAAATCATTAAATCCTATAAATGCAAGTTCACCATCATCATAAATGCTGAATGGGCCATGGTCCCTGATCCATATTCTGTAACCATCTACATCTATAAAAATAATGTTTTCCAGGGGAACATTATTACCTGATAAAACATTTATCATATTAGTACGATGGCTTTCACTGTTGGTTTGAAGGTAAACTATTGCCTGTGTCTGAATACCATCTATTACCTGCACCACAATTTCATCATAAGCTGTATTATTGTATGGATTCCAAAACATAATAACCGCCGCAACACTGTCATATTCCGGAATTGTGGTTGGGTTTACAGGATTTTGGGAGTTGGTATTGTTAATTAGGATTGTTGTCAGTAATGATAA
>PWND01000244.1 GCA_003557965.1 Bacteroidales bacterium
AATATTACAGGAACATAAAATCGAGAAGCTCCCTGTTGTTGACAGCGATTATCATTTGGTAGGATTAATAACTTACCGGGATATAATAAAGATCAAAGAACGCCCCAATGCCTGCAAAGATAGCCGGGGCAGGCTTCGTATTGCTGCTGCGGTAGGAGTCACGCCGGATACTGTTGAACGCGTCAGCGCCCTGGTTAAAGCAGATGTTGATGCCGTTGTTATTGATACTGCACACGGACACTCTAAGGGTGTTATTGAAATGACAAAAACAGTTAAAAAAGCGTTTCCTGAAACACAAATAATTGTCGGGAATATAGCTACACCAGAAGCAGCACTTGAGCTGGCCAAAGCAGGAGTAGATGGTGTCAAAGTTGGAATAGGGCCGGGATCTATCTGTACAACAAGGGTAATAGCTGGAGTTGGTGTACCCCAGCTTTCAGCTGTTTACTCTGTAGCAAAAGCTTTGAAAGGCAAAAACATCCCAATCATTGCTGATGGAGGAATAAGATATTCAGGAGATATTGTAAAAGCCATTGCAGCCGGAGCATCATCGGTTATGGCGGGATCAATGTTTGCCGGTGTTGAAGAATCTCCGGGTGAAACAATTATATATGAAGGAAGAAAATACAAAACGTACAGGGGAATGGGTTCTTTAGAAGCCATGCAAAAAGGGTCAAAAGACAGATATTTCCAGGATGTGGAAGATGATATTAAAAAACTAGTACCCGAAGGTATAGTTGGCAGAGTCCCCTATAAAGGAACTTTGTCAGAAGTAGTACATCAGTTGGTTGGTGGACTTAGAGCCGGAATGGGATATTGCGGAGCAAAAAATATAGAAGAACTCAAAAAAGCCAGGTTCCTGAAAATAACAAATGCCGGAGTAAGGGAAAGTCATGTACATGACGTGACAATTACACATGAAGCCCCTAACTATAGCAGATAAAAAATAAATTAAGTATAAAATTTCATAAATTATTATGACTAAAATTTTTCGTATTATGAGAAGATCATTAATGCTTATCGTAATTACACTAGCACACTTTATTACTATTAATGCTCAAAATCAACAAGATCCGGTATTGCTTGAAATTAATGGTGAAAAAGTTACTGAATCGGAGTTTATCACACTGTACGAGAAAAACAACCAACAACACACTGCTGTTGACACAAAAACAATTGAAGAATACCTTGATCTTTACATAAACTTCAGGCTTAAAGTCAAAGAAGCAGAATCACTTGGCATGGATACCGCCCAAGCATTTATTGATGAACTGCAGCAATACCGAGAACAACTCGCAGAACCTTACCTGACTGACACAAAAGTGACAGATGAACTGATCGAAGAAGCTTATGAAAGGATGAAATACGACATCAGAGCTTCACATATTGTTCTGACATTACCTCCCGATGCTACACCGGAAGACACACTGGATATTTATAATGAATTAATTGAGATCCGAAATAGAGTTATTCAAGGGGAAGATTTTGGTAAACTAGCACAAGAATATTCCGATGATCCTTCTGCCCGCAACAGGCTGGCCGGAGATAATCAAACAATAATTAAAGGGGATCAAGGTGATTTGGGCTATTTCACTGTTTTTAATATGATTTACCCCTTTGAAAATGTTGCGTACAATACTGAACCGGGCGAAATCTCCATGCCTGTAAGGTCTAAATTCGGATATCATATAATAAAAGTAACCGACAAATTGCCTTCCCCGGGTCAAATCAGGATAGCACATATTATGGTTGAAAAATCTCCCGGTAGTTCTGATGAAGAAAAACAAAAGGCTGAAGAAAGAATTAACAAACTGTATCAAAAAATTATTAACGGCACTACCTTTAATCAAGTTGCCGCTAATCACTCCGACGACAAAGCTTCAGCAGCCAGAGGAGGCCTTTTGCCTTTTACAAACACCAACAGAATGCCTCCTGAGTTCGTAGTTACTTTAAACAAGTTACGGGAACCGGGAAATTTCTCAAAGCCCTTCAAAACACAATTCGGATGGCATATTGTCAAACTACTTGATAAAAGACCTATAAAACCCCTTGACGAAATGTACCATGAGCTTGAAAAACGAATTCAAAACGACGAAAGATCAAGGTTAAGCCAAAAATATTTTGTAAATAAACTTAAAAAAGAATATGAGTTTGAAGAAAACCCGAACGCACTTAACGTTTTTTACGAAATAGTTGATAATTCAGTTTTTGAAGAATCCTGGGAAACACCCTCTGATAAGGAGTTAAATGAAGAATTATTCAGTTTTGCTGACAGAACTTATACTCAACAGGATTTTGCTGATTATGTAATAAAAACACAGACCAAAAGAAGGCCTGAACCTGTCTTAACATACATTAATCAAAAGTATGAAGAATTTATAAGCAATCGCATTATTAACTTTGAGAACAGCAGGCTTGAAGAAAAACATCCTGAATTCAATAAGTTAATGAAAGAATACCGCGACGGAATATTGCTGTTTGAATTAACTAATGAAATGGTGTGGTCAAAAGCAATGAAAGATACTGCAGAATTAAAAGAGTTTTATAATAATAACATCGATAATTATTTGGCTGATAAACGAATAGATGCAACGATCTACACATGCCAGAACAGAAGAACAGCCAGAAGGGTTCGCAGACAATTAAGACGTGCAGACGAAAACGAAAACCTGCACAAAATAATACCAGAAAACATTAATACTGATTCACGTAAAGTTGTCGAAGCTGAGAAAGATGTCTTTGATGTTTCTCATAATGAAATATTTAAAAACATCTCTTTGAAAAAAGGAATTAGTGATAATATATCAAATAATGACAAGATTTCTGTCGTTCATATTCATGAAGTAATAGAACCACAACCACAACCGTTAAATAAAATTCGTGGTAAGGTAATAGCTGATTATCAAAACCACCTTGAAAAAGAGTGGATTGAACAATTAAGAGAAAAGTATCATGTTGAAGTAAATGATAAAGTTTTGTCCAGAATAATTAACAAATAATATAATGCTAATGGGTAAAATTATTAAATCATCTAAATTCTTATTATTGGCTGCTATATTAATGATAAACTCATGCGATTTCATGCCACGAACAGTAGATGAAGATGTTGTTGCCGAAGCCATGGGCGAAAAATTATATACCTCTGATCTGGAAGGCATAGTACCTAAAGGCTGTTCCCCGAGTGACAGCATTAACATTGTAACCAGGTATATAGAAAACTGGGTTAGGCAACAAGTTTTTCTTGACCATGCAAAAAATACACTTTCACCGGATCAAATGGATTTTGATAAAAAGATCCGTGATTACAAAAACTCATTGACAATATTTGCCCTTGAAAATCATTATATTAGAAAA
>PWND01000333.1 GCA_003557965.1 Bacteroidales bacterium
AAAGCGTGTTCGCCATCAAGATAGATCGAATTAACAGGTTCACCTAAATTAACAGCAGGGCCTGGCTCGCCATTTATTATTTGAGCTTTATAAATGTCGAGGTAATCATCAACAGGTGGCGTTTGCTGATAACCCAAATTACAGCTGCGTGTTGAATGAAAGTATACATAACTCTCATCAGGAGTAAAGCTTAACACACCATCAACAGAACCATCTTCAGCACCTTTTTGCAAATCGAAAAACCGTGGCTCGGAAAAAACTCCCGGGTCATTACCCCCTTTTGTAGAGTAATAAGTCCCCGTATGTATGTGTAACAACTCTTCATAAGTTCCGCCAACTGTTGGCGACCAGAAAAAATAAAGAGTGCTGCCATCACGGCTGATTTCTATTGCATCATTAGGACACATATCAGTAACCGGCTCGGAAAGCATAACCGGATTGCTCCAGCCCTCCATTAAAACAACAGGCTCTTCATAATATGCTTCACGGCCCGGATCAACTTCATAAAGACAATCAGGACGTAAAGACCCATGAGAAAAATCCATTGCATTATTATCGTAATCAGAATCTTTTTCACAACTAAAAAAAATCCCAATTACTGCAATAGCAACATAAAGAGCTTTACATTTTACCATGAATATTGTTTTGCTAATTTTTTGTATAGTAAAGATAAAGTGTTTTTTGCTTAAAGAAAAGTTTTGAATAAATTTAATACTGCTTATTGAGGGGCAGGTAGTTATGAAGTGCAGAGCGGAGCTAAATTCAGCAGTTAAGGAGTTCTTTTGAATCCGGCATGGATTTTTTTTTAACTTATTAAATATTGCCACAATAGACAAACCGTAGTTTTTCTTCTGCTATGCTTTTCAATTCCAATAGCGTATTAACAGGTGTTTGTGGAATACTGAATTTGTAAACCGGGAAATATCTGTTTATATGTAATGGTGTTTCCGGGCCAAGCTCATCACTTATCCATGAAACCATTTTTCTAAATATGTTTTTATTATCATTTAATCCGGGAATAATAAGATTAGTTATTTCAAGGTGTATTTTCTTGTTGGAAATAGTTTTTAAATTATTTAGTATCGGCTCAATACCAGCGCTTGTGTAATTTTTATAAAACTCATTGTCAAATGCTTTTAAATCTATGTTAAAAGCATCTGTAACTGTTAATAATTCCTCTAAGGGTTGTGGGTTTATGTATCCATTTGAAACAACTACATTAAGAAGATTATTTTCTCTAATCATTTTTGCAGTGTCAAGCATATATTCAAACCATACAGCCGGTTCGTTGTATGTGTATGCTATCCCAATATTGTTTTTATTCTTAAGTGCTTTATTGACAACATCATCGGGAGTAATATTGATTGTGTCCGGTGTTGATTTATTGTTAGTTTGAGAGATATGATAATTCTGACAAAAGCCGCATTTAAAATTACAGCCAAAAGAACCTAAAGACAGTATCCAGCTTCCCGGGTGAAAGTTATTTAGTGGTTTTTTTTCTATTGGGTCAATGTTCAAGGCAGTAGCTAAACCATAGTTTATACTATAAAGCTTGCCTGAATCGTTGTAACGCGAATTGCAAATTCCGGTACTCCCATCTGTTATTTCGCATTCGTGGGGGCAGATTAAGCATTTTACAATGTTATTTTTTAGTGTTTCATAATATTTTGATTCGTACATCTTTTATTGATTAAATATTAATGCTTAACAAAGTTAATACATAGGCAAATACTATAAAAGCATAAAAAAAGCGAATGATACAAAATCATCCGCTTCAAGATATATAATTTTAAAAATTAAATATACTTAGCAAATCTATTCATAAATAGCATCAAATTCGCCGGTTAACTCAAGAAACCTTTGATAGCTGTCACATTTTTCAAAAACAGAAAAATCCTCGTCTTCATACTCCTGGCAAACTACATCAAATTGAGCGCCAAGTTCTTCAATAGCTTCAAGTTGCTTAAAATGCTCATCAGTAAGTTCGAAAGGATTATCAACCGATGCATAAACTTCCATCATTCTTTCACTAATAATAATAGCAGCATCAAGGCAATCACAAGCACTTTCTATTTCATCAAGGTTAATGTCAAGTCCTAACTCATTAAAAGTTTTTGTTTCTGCTTCTGTTTTTGCTTCATCTTTTTTTTCACCATTACAAGCTGTAAAAATAACTGTAAAAACAAGTAGTAATGTAAATAAACTTTTTAATTGTTTCATTTTGTTTTTCTTTGAATTATCCTACTCTAAAGGCTTTTCGGAATACGCCCCCGTACTTTAGCAGTTTTCAACATATATGATAACTGATTCGGGCTATAGTTAAAGATGCAAAAGTATGATAATTTTATGTTTTACCACAATTATTAGAAAACAAATTTAGTTTATGTTTAAGATTTACTTAGATTCTCTGAATTACAAAATCCTTTATTATCTTTGCAAATAATTTTTAATATGGGAAGGATATTAGCTATTGATTACGGGCAAAAGCGGGCTGGCATAGCAGTTACTGACCCCCAGCAAATAATTGCAAATGGCCTCACTACAATACACTCAAAAGATGTTATAGAATTTCTAAAAGACTACATCGCCAGGGAAGAGGTAGAAACTATAGTTGTAGGAGAGCCCAAAACACTTCAAAATAAGGAGTCAGATGCAGCCAGGTATATAAAGCCATTAATTAAAAGTTTAAATAAACATTTTCCTGAAATCCCTGTTAAAAGGATGGATGAAAGGTTTACATCATCAATTGCTTTTCAGAGTATGATTGATACGGGCATGAAAAAGAAGAAAAGACAAAATAAAGAGATTGTTGATACAATAAGTGCAACACTTATATTGCAATCATACTTAGAACTTGTGTCGAATACAAATAAGAAATCATGATTTTACCTATAGTTGCCTTTGGAGATCCGGTTTTAACCTCAAAAGCTAAAGATATCAATCCTGATTATCCCAACCTGAAAGAGTTGATTTCAGATATGTGGGAAACAATGTATAATGCTGAGGGCGTAGGGCTTGCTGCCCCTCAAATTGGCGAAAGCATCAGGCTGTTTATTATTGATGCAAGCCCCTTTAAAGAGGATGAGCCTGAGGTAGATGGGCTGAAAAGGGTATTTATTAACCCGGTAATTTTTGAAAAAACCGGTAAAGATCTGCTCTTTAATGAAGGATGTCTTAGTTTTCCGGGATTGCGTGAAGACATTTACAGAAAACCCGACATTAAAATCAGGTATTATGATGAAGATTTTAATGAACATACAGAATCATATACAGGAATTGCATCCAGGATTATTCAACATGAATACGACCATATTGAAGGTGTAGTTATGATAAACAGGAT
>PWND01000062.1 GCA_003557965.1 Bacteroidales bacterium
AGCCAAAAGAAGAAGAAAGAATTCGTTTTGCCTAGCCTTTTTTGTTACTTTTTGTGGCAATGACAAAAAGTAAATATAAAAAAGCTTAGGCGAGTCGGGAAAAATCCGCGGCCTTCCTTCCTTTACTAATGACAATATTTCCAAATGCTTTGTTCATAGTGGAAAAAACTGTTTTTTACGGACAGGGCTCGACCTGTCCCAAAACCATTTGATTTAACAATAACATTTTGGTTCAGGTTATCAACAGCATAAGCTAAACAAGAAAAAATATTGATTGTCATTCCACATCGACGACCCAAAGCCTGGGTCTAAACATTCGAGATGACCTGCGGGAAGGGCTGGTAATAAAGGGCATCATACTATCAATCCGCGTATATCGTTTTGTCAATAACAGATATTGCTCTTTTCAAGTCCTCTTCACTACGTATTGTAATCCTTTCCGAAAGAAAAGCGCTTCTTATTTCATCTTTATGCCCTGAAAATATTCTATATAATGACCATCTACTAAGTCTGCTTATTTCAACAATTTTATTATTTGGTTTTATAACATAATAAACCGGCATTTGCCTGAGGTTGGCTATTGACCGCAAAGACCCGCCCGACCTTGTAATTCTTTCTCCTGATATAGCCACACGCCTGTGAACCATTAATGACACTTCACCACTGTAAAGCTCCTGAAGAAAAGTGCTTCTGGGCCTGGATGATAATGACTCATATATTGGAAGCTTTTTGAAAACCGATGGGCTCTCCTCACCGGGCAAATTAATAGTGAACTCTTTTACAAGTTCTTTATCTACTTTAACTTGCATATTTCTTTTAGTGGAAAACCAAACCAAATCATCTGTGTAGATATTATACTTTAAAGATTTATCATAAACTTTTCTGCCTGTTTCTAATAAAATATCACCCTTCAGCCATATGTTGCTGAGATAATAACTCTCTCCTGTTGACTGCATGGAAAAACGATATGTTTCCCCTGCTAATTTAGGTTCAAACCGGAGTGTTACCGGAGCCCCTGATTCCTGTGCTTTAAGAGAAAACGACAAAACTAAAAGCACTAAACTAAAACACAATGTATATTTAATCAGATTTTTATGCATTACAGAACTATTTAATTTCTACAGTTTTATTTATATTAATTGGCTTTCCTCCTGATGTAATTCCCTGTATTAAAATACTATATTCTCCTTTCAAGTCACCAGCAAAAAAACTAACTTCTTTATTCATGCCTTTTTCTAAAACAATACTGTCATTCCAGTATAATAATTTTCGCAGGTCGGGCTGAGCTTTTTGGATTTCATTAAGCTCATTATAATCAGGAGGAAAAAACACATAAGGCTCCCTGATAGATTCTTTAAAAAGATTGGTTCTTGAGCGATGAGCCAATATGCTTCTATAATCACTGTTATTAGTAATTATTGAAATTATTCCCGGGAAAAGCATGTCACCATAAATCCACTGATAATTGTGAACACCAATCATTTTTATATTTCCCGAGTTTAAGTGCGCAAATTTGTTAACATCATAAGTAATTATCCCGTCAAGGAAAAAAACAGGTGATTCGGCAATTCTTCTTCCTGTAGAGCCACATGTTAAAGTGGACCTATACTCCCCGCCTCTTTTTCTCATTTGCCATGAGTGAATTATCTCTCTTGCAATTTCATGCAAGCTATCCAGCGGCATATAATTTTCAAGGTAATACTCCCTGTTGATTTCTGAAAGTATTAATGGTTGTTTTGTTTTGCTGTTTTCCTTTTCCTGAACTTTTTGTAAATGGTTAATATCGTAGGCTTTATTAACTCTAACAATGTTTTGCATATCTTTGATAAAATCAAGCTGCTCCCTGGAAAGAATAAAAGTTTCTGCTTCGAAAGAATATGTATCAGAAAACTTTTCATCAATAATAATATTTGTAAGATTTCCTACACTGCCGGGTTCAACTAAAAAGAAAAGCTCTCTTTGATAAAAACATTCAGGCAAAACTATATGAAACCGCCCATTTTTGTTTGTTCTCGCATAAAGAAGATTAATAATTGTATCAGGCGTATTAACGATAACCCTTGCATTATAAACCGGCTCTTCGGTTTCTGCATCAACTACTTTGCCTGACACAATAATGCCCTCCGTTTCCATAAAATAATCTATATGAAAACCATTGTTATTGTTTTTATTACTGTAAATACTGTTTTGCCCAATAAGATAGTCGTTTAGCTCTTCTGTATCCATACTGCCAAACAACGCAACAGCATCGCGGTTTTTGTAGCCGAAAGCACTTGCAATATTCATGGCTCTCATGTAACTATCAAACCTGATTTTGTTGTTATTGATTGTTTCCTTTCTTATTACAGATATTGACAAGTTAGCGTATTCATCATTTAATAACTTACCATCAATATCTAAATTTATTTTTTCTCTTTGCTTATAGCTGTCATTATCTGATTTTACAGATATAACCGGCTTTCCCTTTACATCAAAATACCAAAGCCTTTGAGCAGCAGTGTTTTGTCCGTGTTGGCCGGCCTCTATTGACAGCAGCCCTGCAGGTATATCATTTTCACTTAGCGTAATGTTAAAAACACTATCGGCAACATTTGTTTCAAACACAGTATTATCATACTGCTTAATCTTTAGCCAATCTACTTTATGGTTTTTATCGGAGCATAACAGTCCAATGTTAAGCTTGTTATTTTCTTTCTCTTTAACATTTATCAGACATCCCCGGCCTGCCTGAGGCATCTCGTATCGCTTGTCAACTCTATCAATTAAAGCATGATAAGTAGTGGCAGAATCAGGTTTTAAAGATAAAACCGCGAATCCATGCCTGTTCAGTTTTGCTGATTTTATTGTATCATTATTTTGATTTACAATCCAAAAATCATGCAGAGCGGCATTAAAATCTCCTTCAGTATAAACAAGCACATTATTGTAGCATCCCTTTATAAAATTTTTACTTTCCGGCATGAATTTTACTTCCAAACTCTCAGTTTCAGCAAATTCTATTAAAGAAGTGGTGTATATCTGATCAAACCTGTTAATAACAGCAACCGTTTTTCTAAAGTATAAATCTTCACCCTGATTTCTCATCCAATTGGTATAAGCTACCAGTTCATAATACCCGGTTGACAAGGTATCCTCAAGGAAAATACTTCCTTCATAAGATGAGTTTTCTGCAGGCAAAATAACACTTTTTACTGTTTCTGTTTCATTTCTTAATGCCACATATATGTAGCTGCTTTTTGTTTTAATATTTGAATTTAACAAGTATGACTTTATATACATATTTTCGCCGGCAATATAAATATCGCGATCGGTATGCACAAACACATTTTCTGTTAAGCCATCAGGTGTAGTATAGTAGCCGGAAGCAGTACATTCTGGCATGCTAACATAAATAAAAAGCGGCGTTAATAAGGCGCAGAGTAATATTCTCATATTTATTATTAATTTTAGTAAAACCACCAATAAGGTTCTTCATCCCAACTGCAATCAGAACATTCCGGCATTTCAAAAAATTCAAGGTGCTCAATAATATTAGAAGTTCTTACAAGGTAAGTTTTTTCTAACGCAACTGCAGATGCTTCAAAAAAACCTAAAACAATCTCTTCCTGGTCATCTTCACAATGCATATTACCGGTTATTTGCGGAGATATCGGGTCGAAAAACCTCCCCTCGTCACTTGTTTGCTTATAGCGTTCATAATAAAATGAATAAGCATCATCATTTAATGCATAAATATTTAGTGAAAAAATTCTCGGCTGCATATATATTATTGGAATCTGGTCATTTTCATCTCCAAAGGGGCTTGGGACTATTGTTGTATCAGTTTTAAATACAGGAAAGCCTATATACCTCATGTCTGTATTTCTGTTTGGCAAAAAGCTAACCCTGTTGCGTTCCGACTCCGGTATAGACAAATTTTCTATTAAATCGCTGCCGATAATATATGTTATATCTCTTATTTCCCAACAATATTTTGTTACATCTTCTGCACCTTCCGGTTTAAATCTGTATTGCAGCATTAATTTTGTATTATACCTGAATTTAGGAATTCTTTCTTCATCGCTCGAAGCATCAATAAACAAATTTACACCTTCAACTTCTTTAGAATTAATTGTGCCTTGGTTTTGTGATTGATAAAAGAAGGTTTCGGAACTCAACTCACCATAAAAAGAGTCAATACTTACAGGAGCTAATAATTCCTGGGGTGCAGATTTGTAGTTTTTACCATCTTCTGTAGTAATGTACAGAGTGTATGTTTCATTAATTTCTCCTGCAAAATTATCAGGAGTAAAGTAGCTGCCATGCTTTTTTTCCTCCAGTAAAACCTCATTATTTCCTGAATCAACTATTCTTACTGAAGCATTTTTTACAGGTATATGCTCATAATCCTGGCCGAAAACATTGGTTTTCGAAAGCTTTACTTCATGAGGGCCTTCAAGGTTAGTAATCATCCCATCAACCACCAGGTATTGCATATCATGGTTCAGTTCCGGCTCGTATATTTCTTTACATCCCTGGAATGAATATACAGCAACTATGGTAATTGCAAGGATAATTAACTGGTTGCTAAAGAATCTCTTCATATTTATTACAATTAGTTTTATTCAAATATCAAATTATGACTTATAAACCACACTAACACATTTGTGTTTTCTAAAAAGAAAAATTATAAGTTAGTGTAGGCAAAGGCCTTCCAATTATATACAACTGGTACAGGTCAAAGCTACTTGCTGATGATCGTTGATAAAACAAGGAATACGGGTTTTTCCGCCCATATACATTCATCAGTGATAATGTCCAGCTTCCTTTTCCCCGCTGATCTTTTCTTAAGTTTTCTCCAAGAGAAATCGAAATATCAAGCCTGTGATAGTCCGGCAATCTGTATTCATTCCTGTCAGAGAAATAAACCAGGTGATGATCGCCATGAGTATAGGTCATTTCCGGCAAAGTTACCGGCCTTCCGGTACTATAAGTAAAAACTGCTCCAAACCGCCATCTCCGCGAAATTTCATAGTTGAAATTAACAACCAGGTTATGAGGACGGTCATAATTTGAAGGAAAATAAGCATTTTTATTAATTTGATTTTCTAAAAATTCTTCTTGTGACCTTCTCATTGAGCTGGAATAAGTATAGCTGGCCCAACCTGTTAATTGTCCTGTATTCTTTCTTACATAAAACTCAAGGCCATAGCCATAGCCTATTGCGTTTATTACATCCGACTCTAACTGGTCGTTCATCAGTATTTCTGCACCACTTTTGTATTCAATAGCATTTTTAAAATCCCTGTAATATGCTTCCAAAGAAGTTTCTATAGTATTATCACTGAAATTTTGATAATATCCTATAGCATACTGATCGCTTTGAAGAGGCTTAATATGTTTATCGCTTAGCTTCCACAAATCGGAAGGCGACATTACCGACGTGTTTGATATCAGATTGATATATTGATTAATTCGATTATAGCTTAATTTTACAGAACTTGATTCTCCGGTTTTATATCTAAAGCCAAATCGAGGCTCAAGGCCGTTATAACTTGCTACAATTTCATTTTCATCAAAAGTGCGCACTTCAGTAATATATTCCTGTGTAAGTGGTTTGTTTTCCTCATAAATATTTACAGAAGCCGGGCCAATATTTAAGTACTGGGTAAATCGTAAACCAACCTCTAAGCGAATTTTATCGCCTACTGAAATATCATCGCTTATATATGCCGAAAGCTCATAGGCCTGTTCATTATCCATTTTCTTCTCACTAATTATTGACTCATCACCAACAGGAAACATATTGCCAGGAGATATAGCATATCTTATTGCATTTACTCCAAAGTTTACACTGTGATTACTATGCGGGTTATAGGAAAAGTTATACCTAAGGCTTTTATAATCAATATCTGATTCTACTCTTGAATGTAGGAGAGGATTGGTTTCCGGTTTTTCCTCAATTTCATATTGGTATTGGCTCCATCCTAAAATCAAAGTGCTGGAAAGTGCATCTCTGATGCTGCGATTCCATCTTAAAGAAGCTAAAGTATTTGAGTATTCATAATTATGCTGGTTAGCAAAGCTGAATCTATCAAAGCTATAATATCCAAAAAGTGTAATGTAGTTTCTCTGGTCAACAGCAATACTGGTTTGAGCTGTAACATCATAAAAGCCTGCGGAGCTGTTCATAAGGTCTTCATCCGGCAATCTTCTGAGCAGCCAATCTGAGTACGAAGTTCTGCCTCCTAAAGATAATGTGGCTTTATCTTTAATAATTGGGGTTTCAAATAATAAGCGGCTGTTTATCAAACCCAGCCCACCGCTTATTGTCGGCTTTTCTTTATCCAGTCCATTATCCAGACTGATTTCCATAACCGAAGAAGCCCGCTCACCATACTTTGCAGGAATTCCGGCTTTCATAAGTGCAACATTATTAACCATGTCGGGATTGATAACTGACATTAAGCCGAAAAGATGAGAGGAATTAAATAGTGGCACATTTTCAAGCAAAATAAGATTCTGATCAGCACTACCACCCCTAACATTAAAACCTGTACCAAACTCTCCTACCGACTGAACCCCCGGCAAAAGAGTCATGCTTCTTACTATATCCTGCTCTCCTAAAGTTGTTGGCAATGCTTCCAGTGCTCTTGAATCCATATAAACAAGGCTCATTTGTGTGCCCATTACATTATCTTCTGCCCTCCTTGAATAAATTGTAACTTCATCAAGCTGCGTAGTTTCATAAAACAATTCAAACGTAATGCTACCATCACTAACAAGCCTTACATCCCTTGAAAAATCTTCGTAACCAATATAAGAAAGCTCTAAGCGATGTTCTCCAACCGGAAGAACTATCTCAAAACGGCCATCAATATCAGTAGTAACACCCGTTCTGGTTTCAGACTCATATACCACAACACCAATTAAGGTTTCTCTCGTAGCCCCGTCTATTACCTTACCGGATATTGTAGCACGTGAATATCTTCCATACTCAGAAGCATCCCCGATAAGCTGTGTTCCTTCATCTAATGCCCGCCTGTAATATGCACTGGTTTCCTCAGGAACAAAAGCAATGATATTATCCACAAAAACTGCTTTCAAACCAGCTTCTTCTGTAATAATGCTAATCGCATCACTAAGTGACAAACCGGTTATTTCTGAACTAAACAACTTTTCAGCAAACCAATTTGGTTGATAAAAAATACTTACGGAATGCTTTTCCTCCAATATATCTGTGATTTTATCAATTGTTAACTCATGTTCTTTATCATCAACTTGTTGAGCAAACAAAGCAGAAGAAACAAAAAACATTACAACTGATAATAGAACTATTAATCTCATAATAAAAGCAATATAGTTATAGCCAATCTGTATTATGTTTAACTAATACTTAAAATAATGAAAGCGAAAGTAATACACATATTGATAGCTTTTTATTATTTATTTATTTTTAACTGGAAACGTTTACAATTATTAAAATTGACTAAATTTTATAATAATTTAGCATAATGCTTTTATTGAAAAGTTAATAAAACAAAACAACCCCCTGCAAACTATTGAATTTACAGGGGGTTTTAAAATACTTTGTTGACCGACTAGGATTCGAACCTAGACAGACAGCTCCAAAAACTGTAGTGCTACCGTTACACCATCGGTCAATTTTTCTTTCGGGTGGCAAAGTTAGAAAAAAATTTTTTTCTGACAAGGAAAATATTTTAAATAAATTTTCGCTTCAATAGAAAACAGAAAAGTTTTTGCTTGAAAATTTATAACTTCGCAGTCTGATTGAATTTTGTTACTTTATTTAAGAAGAATGTAATTTTTCTAAACAACGAACTAACAACTATTTATTAACAAACCTCATCACAACCAAAAAATGGATCAGCAACTTTATAAAAAAATAAACAATATCGGTGGGTGGCTATTATTTGGGTTTGCCACAACAATCTTCATGATAACACTTGAGCCAACAGTAAGTTTTTGGGACTGTGGCGAACGTATTGCCTGTGCATATAAGTTACAGGTGCCTCATCCACCCGGAGCGCCTTTATATCAATTAATGGCCAGGGTTTTTTCTCTGTTATCCTTTGGTGATGTAAGCATGGTTGCATTTTGGATCAACGCCATGTCGGCCGTTATGGGCGGGCTGTGTGTAATGCTTATTTTCTGGACAATAAACATGCTTGCAACAAAAATTGTTAATCCTAATGGTGAAATTACTTTAACAAAATCCCTGGCTATTTTCGGAGCAGGGCTTGTAGGTGCGCTTACTCTTACATTTAGCGACTCTTTCTGGTTTACTGCCGTTGAAGCTGAGGTTTATGTAACATCCCTGTTTCTTACTGCCCTCGTATTCTGGATTATTTTAAAATGGGAGTCTTCTTATGCCAATACAGCCGATAACCTTAAGTGGTTAGTTCTGATCTCATTCATAATTGGCTTATCTATAGGTGTTCACATGCTTAACCTGCTTGCAATTCCTGCTATTGTTTTTGTTTATTACTTCAAAAAGTATAAGCCTACAACCAAAGGAATTATTGCAGCTGCTTTTGTTGCTTTTGCTTTGCTTGGTTTTATACAGGCTATTTTTATACCTTACGTTATAAAAATTGACTGGTGGTTTGAAAGGTTTTTCGTTAATTCTGTGGGATTGCCTTTCCATTCCGGCACTATTATTTACTTCATAGTTCTTATTGCAGCTATCGTTTACGGGCTTTATTATACTCATAAACATAAGAAAGTAGTGTTTAACACTGTAATTTTATGCCTGATGTTTATCATTATCGGATACACTTCATTTTTTATGCTAATAATCAGGTCAAATGCGCATGTGCCTATAAATGAAAATGCACCAAAAGACGCCATGAGGCTGCAAGCTTACCTTGGCCGTGAACAATACGGAAGCTGGCCTCTGCTTTACGGGCCTTATTATAATGCTCAAATTATTGATTTTGAAGACGGCAATCCTGTATATCGCAAAGATACTGTTAAAGGGAAGTATGTTATATCTAATGAGCGCCGCAATACGGAGCCTGTTTATAATACTGACCACACAACTGTTTTCCCGCGAATGTGGAGCAGCAGAAGCTTTCATCCACAAGGTTACAAGCAGTGGGGCAAAATTCATAGTGACAGAGATCCTACTTTCGTTGACAATATGCGGTTCTTTTTCAGGTACCAGCTAAATCATATGTATTTCAGATACCTGATGTGGAATTTTTCCGGAAGGCAAAATGATATACAAGGGCATGGCAGCCCAATAAAGGGAAATTATTTAACACTGCCTGTTATTGACAACTATAGAATAGGCCCTCAAAAAGGGCTCCCTGAATCTATTACTTCTAATCCGGGTCATAGCAGATACTTTATGCTGCCATTTATTTTAGGCCTTATTGGCCTCATTTACCAAATGAGAAAAGACCAGAATAATGCACTGGTTGTAGGGCTTTTGTTCTTTATGACAGGTATTGCTATTATAATTTACCTCAACCAAACGCCGTTTCAGCCCCGGGAGCGTGATTACTCATATATTGGTTCATTTTATGCTTTCTCAATTTGGGTAGGGCTTGGAGTATTAGCTATATCCAGCTTCCTGAGCAGTTTGATAAAGAGTAAATACACTCCGGCTATAGCCACAGCAATTTGCATACTTGCTGTACCAACAATAATGGCAAAAGAAAACTGGAATAATCACGACAGATCAGGGAGGTACGTAACACTCGACATTGCCATAAACTACCTTGAAAGTTGTGCGCCTAATGCTGTTTTATTTACCAATGGCGACAATGACACCTTCCCTCTCTTGTATGCCCAGGAAGTAGAAGGAATACGTACTGATATAAAAATCATTAATATGAGCCTTGTTAACACCGACTGGTATATTAATGATATGGCTCGACGAAAATTCTATGAAGCAGAACCTCTGCCAATGAGGATGGAACCTCACCACTATCGTGATGGAACAAGAGATTATATTCCTTACTACCCTAGTCCGCGCGTTATTGAAAGAAACCCGGTACTTAAAGACCCTAACTTCTATCTTGATGTCAGAACTGCTATTAACTTTGTTACTAACGACAAAAATAAAGAAAGGGTTTTTCAATATGATAATACAAGATATAACTACTTGCCAACGATGAACATGCAACTACCCGTTGACAGAGAAAAAGTGCTGGCAAATGGTACCGTAGCCCCTGAAGATTCTGCCTACATTGCAGATTATGTAAGATGGACTCTACCGGGCAACGGAATTCAGAAAAACGGCCTTGTGTTATTAGATTTTCTTGCGGAAAACAACTGGGAAAGGCCGGTGTATTTCGCTATAACAACAGGAAATGAAGTTTATTACGGACTTGAAGAATACTTCCAGCTTGAAGGCATGGTTTACAGGGTTGTGCCAATAAGAACGCCTGAAGAAGAGATTAGAAAAAGAGATGCAGCAAGGCCACTTGAAGGACGAATAAACACAAGTATACTCTATGATAACTTTATGAACAAGTTTCAATGGGGAAATATGGATGACCCATCTGTATATGTAAATGAAGATGGCAGAAGGCTCGCCCAGGTCAGCAAAAGGTCTGTGGCGCAACACTTAGCTGATGAACTCATTTATGAAAACAAAGTTGATTCGGCATTGGCCGTCCTCGACAAAATTATGCTTATGTTGCCGGAAGAAAACATTCCGCATGGTGCTGAAACTATCTTTTTGGCAAGATCTTACTATGCCGCTGAAGATTATGAAAAAGGAAACAAGATTATGTATCGCCTGCTTGAAATATTTGAGGATGATTTAAGGTACTTCTTCACATTTAAACCAAACAGAGTAAGAAGCATCGAAGATGATATTCATATAAAAATAAGCAGTTTATACAGGATTAAGCTTTATGCTGACTTTTACGAACAGCATGAACTGCACAGCAAAGCTGAAGCAATATTTAACGATTACTTAAGCAAATTCGATAATTTGTTTTAGTTCGTAACCAAAAATCTTGTTTAACGGCTTTAACCATCTAAAATTCAACACATTTTTTTGTTGATATAAAAAAAAGCATTACATTTGTGCCGCAAATTTGATTTTGTGTTAGTGCAGGGGGCAAATACAGTCCCCTCTTTTATTAGAAAAAAGTTAATGATTGAAAAAAGCAAAATAATAAAAATTGTAGAAGACTTTTATAAAGACAGCGACAAATTTTTGGTGGACTTAAACATAACACCTGCTAATCATATTACAATTTTTATTGACGGCGATAACGGGATTAAGGTTTCTGACTGCATTGACTTAAGCAAGCATATAGAAACTTTTTTTAACAGGGAGATTGAAGATTTTGAACTTGAAGTTTCTTCTGCCGGCATTGGAAAATCTTTCTTAGTAATGCGGCAGTATTATAAAAATATTGGAAAAGACATTGCTGTTGTAACCAATGAAGGTGCAAAAATAAAAGGAAAGTTGACAGAAGTAACCAGTGAGCAAATCACTTTAGATATAAAGGGATTTTTATCAAAAAAACAACAAAAAGAAACTGATAATACATTAACTAACATTTTGTTTAAAGAAATAAAGGAAGCAAAAATAATATTGTCATTTAATTAAACTATAAAATAAATGGATAACATAAATTTGGTCGAGTCGTTTTCTGAGTTTAAGGAATTCAAAAATATTGACCGCTCTACCATGATGCTGATTCTTGAGGATATTTTTAAAAACATGCTTGAAAAAAAGCATGGGTCAGCAGATAATTTTGACATTATCGTAAACATTGACAAAGGAGACCTTGAGCTTTGGCGCAACAGGGTTATTGTTGAGGATGGCAGTGTCCAGGATCCTAATGCTGAAATTGAGTATTCCCAGGCAATAAAAATTGAGCCTGATTTTGAAATAGGCGAAGAGGTATCTGAGCCTGTTAAGATGAGTGATTTTGGCAGAAGAGAAATTTTATCAATCAGGCAAAACCTGGCATCAAAAATATTAGAGTTAGAAAAAGACAGCATATACAAAAAATACCAGGAAAGAGTTGGTGATGTTGTTACTGCGGAGGTTTACCAGGTATGGAAGAAAGAGATTTTAGCGTTGGATGATGAAGGCATAGAGCTGATTCTGCCGAAAACAGAGCAGATTCCTTCCGACTTTTTCAGGAAAGGTGATTCTGTAAGGGCTGTTGTTTCCAGGGTTGAAATAAAAAACAACAACCCGCTGATTATTATTTCACGCACTTCTCCTGTATTTTTAGAAAGGCTTTTTGAACAAGAAGTTCCGGAAGTTTATGATGGGTTAATAACTATTAAAAAAATTGTGAGAGCACCCGGGGAAAGAGCAAAAGTAGCTGTAGAATCTTATGACGATCGTATTGACCCTGTAGGAGCTTGTGTGGGCATGAAAGGAAGCCGAATACATGGCATAGTAAGAGAATTAAGAAATGAGAACATTGATGTAATTAATTATACTGAAAATCCAAGCCTTTACATAACGAGGTCTTTAAGCCCTGCAAAAATTACTTCTATAAAGATAGATGACAAAGAAAAACGTGCCGAAGTCTTTTTAAAGCCTGACCAGGTATCACTTGCTATTGGTAAAGGCGGACACAATATCAAGCTTGCCGGCATACTTACAGGATACGAAATTGACGTTTACAGAGATACAGATGTAGATACTGAAGACGTTTTACTTGACGAATTTTCTGACGAGATTGAAGGCTGGATAATAGACGAGTTAAGAGCTATTGGATGCGATACAGCAAAAAGTGTTTTAGATTACAGCATTGGGGATCTTGTTTCAAGAACAGACCTTGAAGAAGAAACTATAAAAGAAGTAATGCGTATACTAAAAGAAGAGTTTGACGAATAGATTATTATTTTTTCGTTAATGTTTTTTGTAATATAATTGATTGTTAATTAATAACTTATTATGACTATTAGCCCCCAAGTAAGGAGACTAAGTAAAGTTGCCAAAGAATTTAACATTGGTATTAATACCGTTGTGGATTTTTTGTCAAAAAAAGGGTTTGATATAGGCAACAACCCTAACACCAAAATTCCACCAGAGGCATACGAGATGCTGCTACAAGAATTTCAAAGTGAAAAGAAACTTAAGGAAGATGTACTAAAGTCGGGGCTTAATATTGCCAAACGTGAAACTATCTCCTTAGAAGCTGAGAAAAAGGCCCGGCAAGAGGAAGAGGCCAGCCCGGAAACTCCTGAAGAACCAGCAAAGCCTGAAAGTAGTGAAGACAAAGAACTTTTCATAAAAGATATCAAATCATCTATAGTGGATGAAAAAGCAAAAGCAGATGAGGCTGAGTCAAAAGAAAAAGATGATGATGAGAAAAAGAAAGATGACACAAAAAAAGAACCTAAAATTTTAGGCAAGATAGACCTTGAAAAAGTACAAAAAACAAAAACCAAAAAAGATAAAAAAGCGGAAGTAGAGAAAGATAAGGAAGAAAAAGAAGAAGATAAAAAGCCGGTCAAAAAAGAAAAAACTGCTAAAAAAGAAACGGCGGAAGAAAAAGAGAAAAAAGAAGAGAAGATAGATAAAAAAGCGGAAGAAAAAGCAGATAAAGAAGAGAAGAAACCCAAAGTTGAGGAAAAGGATGCAGAAAAAGAAAAAGCAGAAGAGAAGGTAGACAAGATAGAAAAGAAAGAAGAGGAAGTTGCAGCAGAAAAAGCTGAAGAGGAAACAACTGAGCCCAAAAAAGAAGATAAAGAGGTTACCACAGAAAAAGAAGATGATGAAGACTTAAGCCTTCATAAAACTCAGTTTCAAAAGCTTGAAGGCCCCACAATACTAGGAAAAATAGAACTGCCCGATAAAGAAGCTGAAAAAAAACCTGTTGCCTCATCATCCGACTCAGGAAAGTCGAAAAAACGTAAGCGTAAAAGGATAAAGAAAGATAAAGGACAGGCAGAAGGCGCAAAAGATGTTAAGCAAAAAGATGGCAAATCAGATGCTGCACCGGACAAAAAAGACAAGCGTGGTGGACAAAAAGAAAAAATCAAAAAAACAAGGAAAGGGAAAAGAATTGCTCCTAAGCCTGAGCTGACAGAAGAAGAAATTTCAAAACAAATTAAAGAAACACTGGCTTCATTAAGTGCGCCGGGGAAATCCAAAGCTGCAAAATATCGTAGGCAAAAAAGGGAACTTATCCAGCAGCAAAAGGAAAAAGAAGTTCAGCAGTCAGAAGAAAAGCAAAAAACATTACAAGTAACAGAGTTTATATCTGCAAGTGAGCTTGCCAATATGATGGATGTTGATGTTAATGAAATTATATCCACCTGTATGACAATAGGCATGTTTGTATCTATAAACCAAAGGCTTGATGCTGAAACAATAAGCATAGTTGCTGAAGAGTTTGGCTTTGAAGTTGAGTTTGTTAGCGTAGATGACCAGGAAGCAATTTAGGAGGAAGAAGACAAGCCTGAAGATTTAGAGCCACGCGCTCCAATTGTTACGGTTATGGGACATGTTGACCATGGTAAAACGTCTTTACTTGACCAAATAAGAAAATCAAACATTATTGCAGGAGAAGCCGGTGGTATTACACAGCATATTGGCGCCTACCTTGTAGAATTAGAAAAAGATAAAAAAATAACCTTCCTTGACACACCCGGCCATGAAGCTTTTACAGCAATGAGGGCCAGAGGTGCAAAAGTTACAGATGTTGCAATAATTATTGTTGCTGCTGATGATAGTGTTATGCCTCAAACTGTGGAGGCAATTAATCACGCACAGGCAGCAGGTGTTCCAATTGTTATAGCCATTAACAAAATTGATAAGCCCAATGCCAATGTTGAAAAAGTAAAAGAAGAACTGGCTAATTTAAATGTTCTTGTTGAAGATTGGGGTGGCAAATATCAATGCCAGGAAATATCAGCAAAAAAAGGCACCAACATTGATTTGCTGCTGGAAAAAGTACTATTGGAAGCAGAATTACTTGACTTGAAAGCAAACCCAAACAAAAGTGCTGTTGGTACGGTAATTGAAGCTTCGCTCGACAAAGGAAGAGGATACTTAGCTACAATACTGGTACAAGCAGGAACATTAAAAATATCTGATATTGTAGTAGCAGGAACAGCACATGGTAAAATAAAAGCCATGTTTAATGAAAGAAACTCAAGAATAAAAGAAGCAACTCCTTCCACTCCGGCATTAATACTTGGGCTCGACAGTGCACCCCAGGCCGGCGATACATTTAATGTAGTTAATGACGAGCAGGAAGCAAGAGCAACAACCACAAAAAGACAACAACTTATAAGGGAGCAAGGCCTCAGAACTCATAAGCATATTACACTTGATGAAATTGGAAGAAGGATTGCTATAGGAGACTTTAAAGAGCTTAACTTAATTGTTAAGGGTGATGTTGACGGCTCTGTTGAGGCACTTTCTGACTCATTATTAAAACTTACCACCGAACAAGTGCAGGTAAATATTATACATAAAGCCGTTGGACAAATAACTGAAGGTGACGTATTGCTTGCATCTGCATCAAATGCTATTATTATAGGATTTCAGGTTAGGCCATCTCTTGCCGCAAGAAAACTTGCTGAACAAGAGCAAATTGATATCAGAATGTATTCTGTTATTTACAATGCAATTAATGAACTTAAATCAGCTATTGAAGGTATGCATACACCTGAAGTAGAAGAAAAAATAACTGCCAACCTGGAAGTAAGAGAAACTTTCAAAATATCTAAAACTGGTACTGTAGCAGGCTGCAAGGTACTGGATGGAAAAATTCACAGAAACTCCACAATAAGAGTTATTAGAGATGGTATTGTAACATATACAGGCGCTCTTGGCTCTTTAAAGAGATTCAAAGATGATGTAAAAGAAGTTTCTTCAGGATATGAATGTGGACTCAACGTAGATAAATTCAATGATATAAAAGTTGGTGATATTATTGAAGCTTTTGAAACTGTTGAGGTAGAAAGAAAACTTTAGTTTTTTATATTATTCATCTGTGTAAATTAGTGTTATCAAGTTGAATATTAGTATTATGCGTATTCATGTATTCAATTTAAGGTGCTTTTATCCTGATGGAACCCTCATGTTTACACATGCACTTTTGTATATATTTGGTAGATGAGGGTGTCATATTTTTATTTTCTTTTTTCCCTGATATTAATTTTCGATAACTATGATTAGTCTTAACATTGACATTAGTAAAACTGCAGGCCTTATTTCTAAAAATGAACTAAACCTGTTTGAAAAAGAAACGAATCTTCACTTTAAAAGCATCTATAACAAAACCGGGAAAGGCAATGATTTTTTGGGATGGGTTGACTTACCAGTCAATTTGAGCCAAAGCTTGATAAAGAGCATTGAAAATGATGCAGAAAAACTCAAAAAATCAAGCGACGTTGTTGTCGTTGTAGGCATTGGAGGCTCCTACCTTGGTTCCAAAGCAATTATTGATGCTTTAAGTAATAACTTCAACCAACTTCTGGACAAGGATGAGCGTAATGCTCCATTAATATTGTTTGCAGGACAAAATATTGATGAAGATTATATGGCCGATTTACTAAAAATACTCGATAGTAAAAATTATTCTATAATCGTTATTTCTAAATCGGGAACTACTACCGAACCTGCTATTGCTTTCAGGTTTTTAAAAAACCATATCGAAAAGAAATACGGAAAACAAGAGGCAAAAAACAGAGTAATAGCTATTACCGACGAAAAAAAAGGTGCACTAAAAAAGCTTTCTGACAATGAAGGATATACAACTTATGTAATTCCCGATGATGTTGGAGGCCGATACTCTGTGCTAACTCCAGTAGGACTGATTCCTGTTGCCGTTGCAGGATTTAATATTAAGCAACTTATCAAAGGAGCTGAAAATATGCAAAATCATTTGAAAAGCGAAAAACAGCTCAATGATAACCCTGCTGCAATTTATGCTGTTACAAGAAATATATTATACAGAAAGGGTAAAACTATCGAAATAATGGCTAATTATTGTCCGCGCCTTGCAACTTTTACAGAATGGTGGAAACAATTATTCGGTGAAAGTGAAGGTAAAGAGAATAAAGGATTATTCCCCGCCGGAGTTAACTTTACCACAGATCTGCATTCACTGGGGCAATACATCCAGGAAGGAATACGTAACATTTTTGAAACGGTAATCAGTGTTGAAAAGCCGAAAAATCAACTCATAATACCTGATGACCCTGATAATCTTGACGGCTTAAACTATATTAGCGATAAAAGAATTAGCTACGTAAACAAAATGGCGGAAAAAGGAACATCAATGGCCCATGTTGACGGAGACGTTCCAAATATTTTTATAAAACTGCCTGAAATTAATGAACAAACACTTGGCGAGCTTATTTACTTCTTCGAAATGAGCTGTGCATTAAGTGGTTATATCTTAAAAGTAAATCCATTTGACCAGCCCGGAGTTGAAGCTTATAAAACCAATATGTTTAAACTTCTTGGAAAGCCGGGATTATAATTTTTTAATAAAGCAATAATCTTCTTAACACGCTAAATAATTCTAAATAATATGTATTTTTGGTGTGCCGCTGTAGCATATTATTTCAATGTAACAAGCTACATGCAACTAATAATACATAGTAAATATTATTTAAAAATTTTTGATGAAGCAAAACTGTTTAATAACCATATTTTATACAGATGAAAATATTAATTAAAAAGCCGGTATTAGTTATCTCACTAATTTTATCTTTTATACTTTTAAAAAATGCAGCCGCTCAGCCTGCTCCTGACTATGTTGAACCTCCGTTCTGGTGGGCAGATATGTATCATACAGATTTACAAATAATGGTGTATGGCCCCGATATTAGCTTAACCAGGCCTGTTATTGAAGGAGAGAATGTAAGTATTATAGAAACTGTTGTTGTAGAAAGTCCTAATTATCTTTTTCTATATTTAGATATAGGAAATGCAAATCCCGGAAAATTTGAAATATCATTTATCAAAAACGGGCAAAGGAAGTTTTATTATGAGTATGAATTAAAAAAGCGCAAGGCGGGATCAGCATACAGGCATGGATTTAATGCAGCAGATGCTATTTATTTATTAATGCCCGACAGATTTGCTAAAGGTGACATGAACAATGATAATACAGGCGATATGATGGAGCAGATTGACAGAAGCAACCCTGATGGAAGACATGGAGGAAACATTCAGGGCATTATCAATAAGCTCGACTATATAAAAAGCTTAGGATTTACTTCAATATGGCACAATCCGGTATTAGAAAATGACCAGCCTGCCTTTACCTATCATGGTTATGCAATTACGGATTTCTACAATGTTGATCCAAGATTAGGCACAAATGAGGATTATCTCAGGTTAGTACGTGAAGCTGATAAAAGAGGTATTTCAATTATTAAGGATATGATTTTTAATCATTGCGGCAAATTTCACTGGTGGATGGAAGATTTGCCCACAAGCGACTGGATACATGAGTGGGATGAATATACACGTACTACTTATCGCGGCACAACCATCGTTGATCCGCATGTAGCTCAATCAGATCTTGACCTTATGCTAAAAGGGTGGTTTGATGTTTGGATGCCCGACTTAAATCAAAGAAACAGATTGTTAGCAGGATACCTCATACAAAATAGTGTATGGTGGATAGAGTACAGTGGTATAAATGGAATACGTATGGACACTCAGCCATACCCATATAAAGAGTTTATGGCTGATTGGGCAAATTATGTTATGAATGAATACCCATACTTTACTATTGTTGGCGAAGCATGGCTGCCATACCCTTCGCTGGTTAGTTATTATCAAGGCTATGCACTAAACCATGATGGCTATAATTCTTTCTTAACCAGTGTTTTTGATTTCCCTTTATTCTATGCTGTTATTGAAGCATTTAATGAAGAAGCTTCATGGGATACTGGGCTTATAAAACTATATAACACCCTGGCTCAGGATTTCTTATACCCTAACCCTTATGATTTGGTAATTTTTGGTGACAATCATGATACCGACAGGCTGTTTACCTCATTGGAAGAAAATGTTGACAGAATGAAAATGGCCCTGACATTTCTGTTAACAACCCGTGGAATACCAATGATATACAGTGGAACTGAAATTTTAAAAACAGGTGTAGAAAGCAAGGGACATGGAGAAATGAGAAAAGATTTTCCGGGAGGATGGCCCGGTGACCCGGTTAATGCATTCACAAAACAAGGACGAAACGTTGATCAAAATAAAGTTTGGGATCACATAAGCAAAATTCTTAATTACAGAAAACATAAAGAAGTATTGCACTATGGGTGGCTTAAGCATTTTGTCCCAGATGATAATGTTTATGTATATTTCAGGTATGATGAAATTGATACCGTTATGATTATATTAAACAACAATGAAAGCAATATGAAGCTTGATATGTCAAGATTTGCTGAAGCTACACAAGGTTTTTCAAAGGCTACAGATATATTAAGCGGAAAAACATTTGACGGGTTTAATGAATGGGATATCCCTGGAATGAGTTCATTAATTTTGGAGCTTGAGTAGTTAATGTAAAACCTCTTCGAGAATTTTATGTGAAATCAGCTCTTTAAAACCTTCTACATGAAGCCGGTAAAATTCAATTAACCGGTATAGCAGTTTTTTTCTCATTGCAGCATTTATTTCTAATTCAGCTGCATCTTTAAGGCTTGTGTTTTGAAGCTTAAAAAATGCTTCACTCTCACTTTCTGTGAGGCTATAAGAAGACACATAAGAGCTGTGCTGATAAATTCCTTCGTACAGATCAAAAATCCTGTTTGTTTTATCATAATTATTTCGTGGCGAGAAGCCAAGAAAAGCGCTAAGCTCAACCATAAATACAAGATGAAAAGCTGGTGAAAGGTTTTTTGTTCTATCAAGCAAATTAATGCTTTTAAGCAGATAATCGAATAAAGGGGGATTTTTCTCCTGTTCTTTCAGGCAACATTTCAGAACTTCACTAATAAACAATGCAACAGATACCTTAATTATATCAAATGATATGCTTTTATGTTGCTTTATAAGCCTTATCTCCCTGATAGTTTGAAGATTACCCGTGTTTTTAAACTTATAAACCAGTTCAATACAATTTAGTGGCTGGAATATATTGTGTTTTTTGTTTGACCTTTTACTACCTGCCCCATGAGCTATAAATGATAGCAAGCCATGTTCTTCAGTATAAATTCGTGATATTAAGCTATTTTCTCCGTATTTGAAGCTGTTTATAACAATGCCACGAGTTTTTTGCAACATTGATTACAATTTTATTTAATAAATAAGATTTTTGTAATTGCTGTTTCGCTACCATCACTATTTGTAGAAAAAACAGTATATACTCCACTGGAAGGTTTGTTTCCGTTTAAGTCTTTGCCATTCCATATTGCCTGCCCTCCTTGTGCCCTTGTTTCATATACCAAATGCCCGTTTACATCTGTAATTTTTATATGAGCATTTCTAACCAGGCCCTTAATAGCAATATACCCGTCGTAGCCGGGTCTTACAGGATTTGGGTAAGCATATACATCTTCATGTTTTTCGCCGGCGGCTGTTGCAAAATTCCTGAATGAAGCGAGCCCCATATCAGTTGCAAAAAAAACTTCACCTGTTTCAGGCTCGATAGTAATATCAAAAATATTATTAGATGGTAACGGGCTGTTTTCTGTTGTAAAGTGCTGATATGTATTTCTTGCATCAGGTGTCATAAAAAACGCACCTGACCGGCTTGTACCAAACCACTTGTTATTTCCTCCATCAATTGTAATAGTATTTACCTGGTCGTTTTCAAGCAATAGTCCTGCAAAGCCATCCTGCACCACTATAGGCTGATGAGCATCTATGCTGCTATCGGTAAAAACACTTTGAGGTGTGTAAAATACAACAACTCCTTTTTGTGTTCCAACCCAAACATATCCATTCTGATCAACTGCCAGAGAAAAAACATAGTTTGTCGGCAGAGAGCCATTCCCTGCTTGGGTTGTAAGCCTTCTAACATTAAAATCATTATTACTTTCAAGAGTATTTTCTTTAAAAACCAAAATACCATTACCCGGCAAAACAATCCACTTTTGGTTAAAATTATCAACAACTATTTGTCCTACAAGCTGATTATCCTGAACAAGCCCTTTAGTATCAAATGCCATCCAACTGCCATTATTTAGTTTTACAGAAATAGGTTTTTCCACTTCAGAATTAGTAACCCAAAGATTTCTGTTGTTATCAAAAGCTGATCCTCCAATTCTCACATAGTCATTTATTCCGGCCCTAAGTTGCAACGTACTGTTGGTTTCATCATATAAAGTAAAATCTCTGTCGGTTGTAAGCCTGAACAAGCCTCTGCTCCATGATGAAAAGTATGCCTGCTTGGTATTTCCCGGGTCAGGAGTTACCCTGATAATATCAAATACTGACACTAATCCCTCAATATTAAACCTGCTTGCACGCCTCCACCTTTCATTTTCAAAGAATAAAACTCCACTATAATTCCATGTGTTAACACCTCCCGAGGATATAGCTCCCGGAGCTACCCATATAATGCCCGGTGCCGAGCCTAAACCTGATGAGCTTGAAACAGCAGGGGCTTCAGGAATATAGTTTTGAAATTCACCATTAGGATTTTGTCTAACTATGCCCATACCATTATCCGCAATCCACAATGTTGCCTGATCATCATAAAAAGCATAAATTGGATTAACAGAACCGTAGTGATACTCATGAATACTTTCTATTAGCTCCAACTCACTATCAAAAATATCCAGGCTGCCATCATGTGCAACCCACAGTTTTTCGTTGCTATAGCCAATCCCGTTTTTGGGGCTTAAAGAATTATTCCTTCCGGAAACTTCCGGCTGAAGAAAAAGATTCCAAATATCATCTTTTAGATAAAAGACCTGGTCTATATCTCCAGACCTGTTCCATAAAAAGAGCATATCAAAAGCTGTAAATGCCTTCAGATATTTTCCACCCGGAACAGGTTCGTCTTCTAAAGGTACCCACGAATTAAAATCAGCAAGATTTGGTGCATTAATGTATGCCGTCAACATCCCATCTTCTGTTGATGCATAATAATAATCATCAAAAACCATTAAGTGATTAACTTTTAAAATACTTGCTTCATCACCAATTAAGTATGTATTAGTAATAACAAGACTCTGCGGATTTAACTGAACTATTCCAAAATCTGTTGATATGTAAATATAACCGTCGTGCTCCAATGCATGATTTATTCTTTTACTACCAAGTATAGTGGTTGTCTGGCGAATATCGGGGATATTATATGTGTTGCAGTTTTTAATAATGTCAATATTCCCATTATTATATCCAACAAAAACTACATCAAACTCTTCAATATATTCAAGGCTTGATATCCCGAAATCTGATAAGCCATGTACCTTATTAAACAACGACAAGCTGTTATCCGCTCTGTTGTACATTACAAGGCCATAATTAGTGGCTCCGATTATGTTTTCTTTTGTATCAACAACTTTCATAACCCTGTTTGTGGGCAAATGGTGCCTCCATGCACCTATAGGAATACCCTGAGCATACGATAGTTGGCCAAAAAACGAGCAAAGAATTAAAAATAAAAGAAATGATTTAATCATCACCGGAATAGTTTATTATCATGAGTTTTTGTATCTGGGCAGCACCTATTATAATAAAAATCTGCCATAATCTTTAATACTTATATATGCTTTCAGGGTTTCTATGTTGAAAAACGCAGTCATTTAAATAATGTTCAATTAAAAACTCCGTCAACAGTTAAAAAGATCAGAAAATATCCTGGTCAAAGCCTCTTCTGGAGCTGTCTTGCTGTTCATATTTATCGCAATCTACTTCAACGCTCAACGGGCGCAGAGGTTTTTCAAAGTCATGCGTTGGAAACTGCAACCTTTCATCATTATATATTCTTTGCATGTACAGTGCCCAGATAGGGAGAGCCATATTTGCGCCTTGTCCAAGTGAAAGATCTCTGAACCTTATTCCCCTGTCTTCGCCACCAACCCAAACACCGGTAACAAGGTTTGGTGTAATTCCAATAAACCAGCCATCAGAGTTATTTTGCGTTGTGCCGGTTTTACCTGCAATAGGATAGTTCATGTTATATCTGAATCTAAGCCTTGTACCTGTACCACTCTGGACAACACCTTTTAACAGCTCAATCATCAGGTAAGCCTGCTCTTCATTCATAGCTTCATTAGTATTAGGGGCAAATGATTCAATAAGGTTCCCGTTTTGGTCTTCAATACGGGTAATAAAAATGGGTTCGGTATAAACGCCCTTATTGGCGTATGTGGCCATAGCTCCGGTCATTTCATATACTGACAAGTCAGGTGTTCCCAGGGCGATAGCCGGAACTGGGTCAATATGGCTTTTTATTCCCATTTCCCTGATTAGCCTTATAACTGCACCCGGAGAATATCTTTTCATGAGATATGCCGAAATATAGTTAACTGAGTTTGCTAATGCCCATTTCAGTGAAACCATCTCCCCTTCTCGCCTGTCGCTGGCATTTTTAGGCACCCAGGTTGAGCCGTCATGAAGGTCAAACGAAACAGCAACATTAGGCACTTTAGTGCATGGGCTAAATCCGCCCTCCTGCATTGCCAATGTATATAAAAACGGTTTAAAAGTTGATCCAACCTGCCTTTTACTAACGGTTACATGATCGTATTTAAAGTGTTGATAATCAATTCCCCCCACATAAGCTCTTACATACCCGGTTTGAGGCTCTACCGACATTACCCCAGTATTTAGAAAATGCTTGTAATACCAAATTGAGTCAAGTGGAGTCATCACTGTATCAATCTCTCCTTCCCATGAAAAGACCCTCATTCTTCTGGGTTCATTAAAAGATTTCATTATCGAATCTTCTGAAATATTAGCCCTTCTCATGCTAAGAAACCTATCGGAGCGTCTAATGGATAAGTTAATCATTCTTTCAACATCTTCAGGCTCAAGGTTTTCATCATAGGGAGCATAAGGATAACCATCCCAGTGGTTGAAAAAAGTAGGTTGCAAATAGCCTTTTAAATGCTCCTTAACTGCAGCTTCAGCATGTCTTTGCATTCTGCTGTCAAGAGTTGTATAAATTTTTAATCCGTCAGTATAAATATTATATGGCGTTCCATCAGGCTTCAATGTGTTTCTGCTCCATTGCAAAAGTTCCCTTCTTACATGCTCTCTGAAGTATCTTGCTATACCAGCCCTGTGGTCCTGGATTCTAAATCTGGACATATCAATAGGAATCTGGGCAACTGAATCATAGTATTGCTGGTCAACAAAACCATACTTTGCCATCTGGTATAAAACAACTTGTCTTCTCTGTGTTGCCCTTTCAGGATTTCTAACCGGGTGAAACCAGGAAGGAGCCTTAAGCATACCAACAAGCAATGCGGCCTCTTCTGTTTTTAATGAATCGGGGCTTGTGTCAAAATAAGTACGTGCTGCTGACTTAATTCCGAATGCATGGCTGCCAAAGTCAACAGTATTTAAATACATTGCTATTATTTCTTCTTTTGTATAGTTTCTTTCAAGCCTTGCAGCGGTAACCCACTCCTTGAGTTTAATTATTGAAATTTCTGCAAATGATAAGTCATGCTGCCTTGGAAATAAATTTTTTGCCAACTGTTGAGTAATAGTACTTCCACCTCCGGCACTTCTTCTTCCACCAATTATATTACGTATTAGTACCCGGAAAACACTTCTCGCATCAACACCAGAATGATTATGAAACCTAATGTCTTCCGTTGCTAAAAGAGCATTTACTACATTGGGGGATAAGTCATCATAGCTAACATTAATTCTTTTATCAATGTGTATAGTTCCCAGCATAACCCCGTCAGCAGAATATATTTCACTTGCGAGGTTACTTCTCGGATTTTCAAGGTCTTCAAAAGATGGCATAAAGCCCCACCAACCCCAGGACATTGTCAGGAAAATAAAAAACAATATTACAAATGGTGATAGCACAAACAACCAAAAAAGCCTAATGTGTTTATTAAATGATTGGGTTTTCTTTTTTTTGGGCATTTCTAAATTGAATTATTAATTAACTGCTACTTTAACGTAAGCTTTTATGAATTATTTTCTCTCTATCCTGATGCCAACATCAGTAATTCCATTTAAGGTTTCTTCTCTCATTGCCTGTTGCATAACAAATACATATTCCCCTTTATAAGGAAACCATATATCTTCACGAAAATGAAATTTGTGTGATTTTATTCTGCCATGTCCTTGTCCAAGCCACTTCCCTGCCCTGTTTGCCAAAATACACTCAACCGTATCTCTTATAACTTGTCCATTCGGAAGAACTGTTTCAAAAAACAAATAAAGATTTTTATAATCGTACTCTGTTGAGTGCCTTAAGTTCAGGTATATATTATACAACTCAACAGTATCTTTAATTTCAGTAGTCAAATATACCAGGCTGTCCTTATGCCATTGCTCGCCGGGAATTTTTATATTTTCTTCAAAAATCACGTCTCTGTCGCACGATGAAGCAGCAAACAATACAACCACTAAAATAGATATCATTGATATAAGTTTACTCATCAGTATTAATTATAGTTTTAAAATTGTATTTAATTATTTATCTATAAAATTTCATTGCTCTACCCCCATGAAACCGATATGCTTAATCACTCCCTTCAAATGCAAAATCACAAATGCTGATTCAAGTAAATTTTATAAGCTTTGTAAGATGAGAGCTACTTTTTATCATTGAGCTTTATTCACATTATTCTGCTTTTGCTTTTTCTTTCTTCTTTTCTTTTTTTTAGATTTTGATTTTTCTTTATCAAATCTTGTCAGGCTGTCCTGATTTACAATATCAGAAGATTGGAACCCTTTATTTTCGGGCTCTTTAAGCACTTCATCATCAGTTAAGTTTTCAGGCAATATTCCTTTTTTATTTAACTCAATAATTTCCTTAGCCCTGTTAAATGACACAACCTGAATAATATTATTTTTCTCCTCTGGCTCTTCTAATGAAATGGAGTACCACATTAACTTCTTAATAACATCAGACTTTTGAAAAACTGCTGTTCCTGATTTTGTTTTTAGCTTTATTGATGTGTCAGGCATTTCAGATAGCAATTCTAAATAAACATCATTTTCATAATTAATACAGCACTTTAGCTTACTACATTGCCCTGCCAGTTTTTGAGGGTTAAGCGAAAGCTGTTGGTTCCGGGCTGCTGCAGTAGAAACAGACTGAAAATTATTTATCCATGTGGCACAGCACAGCTCTCTTCCGCATGAGCCAATTCCGCCAAGCCTGCCGGCTTCCTGCCTCATTCCTATTTGCTTCATTTCAATCCTAACGTTGAATGTTTCAGCATATACCTTTATCAACTCACGAAAGTCAACTCTTTCATTAGCTGTATAATAAAAAATAGCTTTTGTTTTATCACCTTGATATTCAACATCGCTAATTTTCATTTCCAGTTTTAAAGAAGAAGCTATTTCCCTGGCTTTATACATAGTCTTATTCTCCTCATTAACAGCTGCTATCCACTTTTCAATATCTGAAGTTTTAGCTTTCCTGTAAACTTTCTTAAATTCTCCATTTTCAGGATCAAGCTGTTTGTTTTTCATTTGGATTCTTACTGCATATCCAATAAGGGTAACTATGCCTATATCATGGCCTGGATTAGCTTCAACTGCCACAATGTCTCCTTCCTTAAGTTCTGTGTCTTCGCTTGTGCGGTAGTAATCCTTGCGGCTGTTTTTAAACTTGACTTCTACAAAATCTGAAAAATTATTGTACTCAGGATTTTTAATGTGCTTGAGCCAATTATACGAGTCCTTTTTGTTGCATGAATGCTTAAATACATTTAAGCAACGCTCCTGAACGTTTGGTGCACAACGGCAACCACGGCTAATAAACGGGTCTTTTATATCTACTTTTCCTTGCATTATCGTACAAAATTAACAAAATAAAATCATTTTCCTGCCCTCAAAATCTTCGTCATCTTAAAAGACAAGTCAGCAAAAAGAATTTTGGGATTAGCATTCCTTTCAATGTTAATATATGCTTCCTGAAATAACTCGTTTATTTCATTTATATTATCACTATTAATGTATGGCGAAAATTTATTTAAAAAATCTTTTTCTTCACCTTCAAGCCTTAAAACCGACTGTGTAGTTATATTTTGACTTAACAGCAAGCTTTGCCTAAACATTTTTAAAGAATAAGAAATTAGGTTTTTTTGCTTTTCCCTGCCATATTTTGCAAAATCATCAATTTTTTCAAATATTTCTGCGGCTTTAAAAGAATAACAACTTCTCATCCATTCACTAAATGATTTGAAAGAATCAACCGAATCCATGCCTTCTTTGCACATTCTATTTGCATCAACCATATTTCCTGCTGTTAAAAAAGCAATTTTCCCGGCATTTTGAGCTTCACAGTTATATTCACTTTCCAGGTATTTAGCAACATCTTCTTCGCTGGTTTGAGGAATTTTGAACACCTGTGTTCTTGATAAAATTGTTTTCAGTATTTGTTGTTGGTTTTCTGCTATAAGAATAAAAAGTGTATTATCCGGTGGCTCCTCTAGTATTTTCAAAAGCTTTGGGGCTGCTGCATGATATACTTTTTCTACCATCCAGATAATAACAGCTTTGTATTTACTTTCGTATGGCTTCAGTCCCATCAGGCGAATTATTTCATTGCAATCGTCAGCTTTAATAATACCTTGCTTATTTTCAATTCCAATATGAGAGTACCATTGCATTAAATTAAAGTATGGGTTTTGCAACACCATTTCTCGCCAATGGGTAATGTATGTACTGCTTTTAACATCCTTGGTAAACTCCTTATTGTTTGCAACAGGAAAGAACATGTGTAAGTCAGGATGTATCAACTTGTTAAATTTATTGCACGAAGAACATGAGCCACAAGCATCATCTTCTGTTTTATTCATGCAATTTAAATATTGAACATAGGCTAATGCCAATGCCATTTTCCCACATCCTTCAGGCCCAATAAAAAGTTGCGCATGAGAAACTCTGTTGTTCCTGATATTGTTAATAAGTTTTTTCTTTATAACTTCCTGTCCTGCAATGTCTTTAAATCGCATCTAATTAAAAGTATTATTGTTTGAGCTAAACCTGTAAAATTAAAAATTTTTTAACAAATACTAAGCTAAAAATTCAATTGTTGTAAGGATTTAACCAGTTATTAACATAGCGGAGCACCTTATTGCCTGTAGTTTGCCATAAAATATAACACTTTTTTTATTATCTTTGGTATAATGCTGTTTAGAATTAGACAATTTTTTTGATTTTTTAAAATTTTGTATTTTTGCAAGCTGTTTTGTTTATAACAAAAACACAATTTATGAAGCAAAAAAAAATCTACAAACTTTGCATTAAGTATTTGCCTTATGTATTGATTTTGGGCTTGCTTGTGTTCTTAATTCCGTTAGGATTTGAAGAAAGCCAGGAAGATCACGTAGAGTTGTCGGAGTTGGAACAAATTATTGAAGATGGTGTATTAAGGGCAACAACCAACTATAACTCTACCAATTATTTTATATACCGTGGGCAGCCGATGGGATTCCACCTGGAGCTTTTAAAACTCTTTACAAATCATATAGGTGTTGATTTAGAAGTTTTTGTAAGTAATAATTTAGATGAAAATTTTTCATGCCTTCTTACAGAAAACGAGTGTAATGTAATCGCTCTTGACCTAACTGTAACAAGAGATCGAGCGAGAATGTTTGAGTTTACAACGCCACATAGCCAAACAAGGCAGGTATTGATACAAAGAAAGCCTGACGACTGGTATAACATGCGTTCATCTGAAATTGAAGACCACCTGGTAAGAAACCACCTTGATTTGGCAGGAAAAACCATTTATGTGCAAAGCAGGTCAGCTTTTGTTTCACGATTGAATCACTTAATGGAAGAAATTGGCGATACAATATACGTTGTTTAGGTAGATATGGAAATAGAGCAGTTGATAGAAAGAGTAGCTAATGGACAAATTAATTATACTGTAAGTGATGAGCATTTAGCAAGTGTGAACCAGGGTTTTTATTCAAATATTGACATATTGACTCCATTGAGCTTTTCTCAAAATCTTGCATGGGCAGTAAAAAAAGATTCCCCTGAACTTTTGGAAGCAATTAATGAATGGCTGGAAGATTTTAAACAAACGCGACAATATGCAAGCCTGTATAACAAGTATTTTAATAACCCGCGAACAGCAAATATAGCAAGAAGCCAGTTTCATTCGTTGGGAGGCGGAAGGATTTCAGTATATGATGATTATTTTAAAAGATATGCCGAACAGTATGGTTGGGATTGGCGATTAATTGCTTCAGTTGCATTCCAGGAATCAAGGTTTAATCCACGTGCCGTATCATGGGCCGGTGCTTTCGGAGTTATGCAATTAATGCCTGCAACTGCAGCATTATACAATGTACACCAAAACTCTCCCGTATCAGAAAACATCAGGGCAGGAGTAAGTTATTTACATTACCTTAATGAGCGCTTTAAAAGGATTATTGAAGATGATGATGAGCGTTTAAAGTTTGTGCTTGCCTCTTATAATGTTGGCTTAGGCCATGTTTTCGATGCACGAAGGCTTGCAGAGAAAAATGGGAAAGATCCAAATATATGGAAAGATAATGTTGATTATTATATTTTAAACAAATCAAAACCAAAGTATTATCTCGACCCCGTAGTAAGTCATGGCTACGCCAGGGGGCTTGAACCATACCTTTACGTGATAGAAATATTAGAAAGGTATGAGCATTACCTTAATGCGCTGGAGTCTTAAAAAGGAAAGAGCTTTATTCTCTTTCAAGCTTCATAAAAAAGTCAATCAGTTTTTCTTCCATTTCATCAACTGAATCACAAAACTCAAAAAGCTTCAGATCGCTTTCAGAAATTGTATGGTTTTTTACCAGGTTGTCAAAATTTACAATCTCGTTCCAGAACTTTCTGTCGTATATGAGGATTGTTATTGGTTTCTTTATTTTTCCTGTTTGTACTAAAGTAAGAATTTCCATAAGTTCGTCAAGTGTGCCAAATCCACCGGGGAATATTACCATAGCGCGGGAAAGGTAAGCAAACCAGAATTTTCGCATGAAGAAATAATGAAACTCAAAATTCAAGTCGTCATCAATATAAGGATTTGAAAACTGTTCAAAAGGAAGGCTTATGTTAAGGCCAATGCTTTTCCCGCCCGCAAGTGATGCCCCTTTATTTGCTGCTTCCATTATTCCGGGGCCTCCACCTGTACAAATTAATAAACGGTTTGATGCTTTATATCTCTTAATGCTCCATGTTGTCATCCTTTTAGAAAATTCAACAGCATCTTCATAATAACGGGAGTTTTTGAGGTCCATTTCAGCTTTTTGCAACTGCTTTGGACAAGGGCCTTGCTGCTTTTTCAATATCTCCAGGTTCTTTTTTGCTGTCTCTTCAGGAATCAAACGTGCTGAGCCAAATACCACTATTGTATCTCTAATTTTACTTTTTAGAAAACGTGAACGTGGCTCAACAAATTCTGATAAAATTCGTAATTCCCGGGCTTCCGGTGACATCAGAAAATCTATGTTTTTATAAGCTTTTTCCGGCTTAGGTTTTTTCTTTTGCATAAATTATACTTATTAAATTGTTTTTAAAATTAGTTGCGTATTCTGTTATTAAATCCTGCTTGCTTCTGCTTCAACTGAGTCCTGCTGTTTTCTAAAATTGCTTTTGGCAGGCAACCTTTCATTTTTGTTTTTTTTTAAAAAATAATCATTTAAATATGCCTAATTTTGTTGCTTTAATTAGTTTTAAGCTGGCTCAAACTATCTGCAAAGAATTATTATAAAACCAAAGATAAAAAAATTAATGAACTTTTATAAACTTGCACAAAATCGTCAAAGCACCAGGAAGTATTTACCAGATCCTGTTGAAAAGGAAAAAATTATCCAAATTATTGAAAGCTGCCGGCTTGCTCCATCAGCGTGTAACTCTCAACCATGGAAGTTTATAGTAGTTGACGATCCTGAAATAAAAAATAAAATATCAGATTCATCCTACGGGAAAATTCTCAGGTTTAACCGCTTTGCCAGAGAATGCCCGGTTATGGTAGCTTTGATTATCGAACCTCCCAAAATGCTGGCAAAAATTGGAGGAGCTGTAAAAGACAAGGATTTCTACCTTATGGATATTGGCATTGTAGCATCTTATTTTTGCCTGCAGGCTGCAGAGCTGGGGCTTGGCACATGTATGCTGGGCTGGTTTGACGAACCAAAAGTAAAAACGATACTGGATGTTCCTAAAAATAAGAGAGTTGCTCTATTATTCACCCTGGGCTACGAAGCCGGGAAGCACAGAAAAAAAATAAGAAAATCAATTGACCGGATTTGCTCATTTAATAAGTATTAAATGTCGCATTTTGAAATTAATAAAAGAGAATAAAGCAATATTGCAATTTTTTCACAAGGCAGGTTTTTATATCTTTGAACTATATCGAACTGATTTCATTATTTATAATAATATTAATTAAGTTATTTTTTTAAGAACCAATCAGGCTAAATATTAACTAAAAGTTTAAAACATGAAAAAACTATTATTAACATTAACATTTTTATTTATTGTACTTATGCTTACATCATGCAAAGAAACTGAAAAAATGGGCATTATTCCTTCAAGCGTAATAGAGGGAACTATCACTGAATTGGCAGAAATTCATGGTGATGATTTATTGCCTGAAATAGAAAGAGGCGTATCACAAGTTGCTGCTTTGTGGAAGTCTTCGGATGGCAGCACCGATGATTTTGTGCAGTTTTGCAAAGAACATTACGTTGGATGTGCTGAAGAAAAAAAGGTTTTGTTTACTAAGTTGTCAGATAATTATGAGGCAATTTGGGGCTTTTCCAACAGGATGAGCCTTGAGTTGATGAAACCACTGCATCTTGACATTGGGCCTGTTCTTCCGGTGGATATGATGTTTGGAAGCTACTCTCCATTAGCGCATTTTTACGATGACTTTTTTAGCAATAAAATTGCATTTTTAACTATTCTGAACTTTCCTTTTTATTCTCTTGAAGAAAAAGCTGAATTATGCAAAGATTGGGATAGGCTTGACTGGGCTTATGCAAGGATGGGTGATATTTTTACATCGCGTGTGCCAGGTGAAATTAATCAAAAATCATCAAGTATTTCCACGGAGTCTGATGCATATATATCAGAGTATAATATTATAATGGGGAATCTGCTTAACGACAAAGGCGAAAAGCTGTTCCCTGAAAACCTTAACCTGATAACCCACTGGGGCTTGCGTGATCAGCTAAAGGCAAATTATGCCCAGGAAGATGGCCTTGATAGGCAGGAAATGATTTATAAAGTTATGTTAAGGATTATCAGCCAGGAAATTCCTGAAGTTGTTATTAATAATGAAGAGGTAGAATGGAATCCTTATGCTAATAAAGTTTATAAAAACGGTGAGCAGATTCAGTTTGACCCTGAGCCGGATACAAGATATCAGCACTTGCTGAATAATTTTAATATCAGACAAAAGGTAGACGTTTATTCTCCAAATTATCCTACAGCAATTGAAAGAGCTTATAACCAGGGGCTTGAATTAACAAGGCAGGAAGTTGAAGACTTATTTACTGAGCTTGTAAGTTCTCCTTTACTAAAAGATGTAGGGCAATTAATTAGCAATAGGCTTGGACGCGATTTACAACCATTTGATATTTGGTATGATGGATTTAAAGCCCGCAGTGGAATTTCTGAGCAAAAACTTGATAATATTACAAGGCAAAAATATCCTGATGCAGTAAGTTTTGAAAAGGATATTGAAAGAATTTTGGTTGACTTAGGCTATACAGCCGCTCGTGCAAAAGAAATAGCTTCAAAAATAACTGTTGAAGCTTCGAGGGGAGCCGGCCATGCATGGGGTGCACAGATGAAATCACAAAAATCACACCTTCGCACAAGGATTCCTGCAGATGGCATGACTTATAATGGCTATAATATTGCTATGCACGAACTAGGGCATAATGTTGAGCAGACCATCAGCATATATGATGTTGATTATTACATGCTAAAGGGAGTTCCAAATACCGCATTTACAGAAGCACTTGCTTTTATGTTTCAAAGCCGCGACCTTGACATTCTCGGCATGCAAAGCGATGATGAAAACCTTTCTCACCTTAAAGCACTGGATGTATTCTGGGGCAGTTATGAAATAATGGGAGTATCTCTTGTTGATATGTATGTTTGGCAGTGGATGTATGATAACCCAAATGCTTCAGCAGCAGAACTGAAAAAGCAGACAATAAAAATCGCAAAGCAAGTTTGGAATGATTATTTTGCACCTGTTTTTGGAGTAGAAGATTCCCCGATATTAGCTGTATATTCTCACATGATTAGTTATCCTCTGTACCTTGCAGCTTACCCGCTTGGCAGGTTGATTGAATTTCAACTTGAAGGCCAGTATGAAGGCAATTGTTTTGCAAAAGAAACAGATCGTGTATTTACAACCGGAAATATTATACCTCAGCAATGGATGAAAGTTGCTGTTGGCCAATCTATTTCCAATGAACCTCTTTTTATAGCTGTAGAAGAAGCTCTAAAGCATGTAAAATAAGAGGTGTATATTATATAAAAACGGGCAGCATTTATAACTAATTATTTATGTCATAGAAATGCTGCCCGTTAGTATTACATGAAAAAATCAAAATAATCCTTCAATCACCCTGGGGTAATGCTCGTGTTCCAGCTTTTGTACTTTTTTTGCAAGCGTTTCGGGAGTATCATTAGCAGAAACAAATAATGATGCCTGAAAAATTATTCTTCCTTTATCATATTCTTCATTAACATAATGAATGCTAATACCGCTTTTATCTTCTTTCGAATCAATAACAGCTTTATGAACATTCATGCCATACATACCCTTCCCACCAAACTTTGGCAATAACGCAGGATGTATGTTTACTATTTTATTAGGATATTCTTGAATTAAAAAGGCAGGGACTAAAGATAAAAAGCCTGCTAACACAATAAAATCAATGTTATGCTTTTTAAAAATATCAAGTAAGTATTTGGGGTCATTCCACTTTGCTTTTTCAATATAAACAGAAGGTACATTAAGCATTTCAGCTTTTTTCAATACTTGTGCATCAGGCTTGTTGCTTATAACAAGAGCTATTTTTATTCGGGAATGTATCCTGAAGTAATTAATAAAGTTTAGTACATTTGATCCTGTGCCGGAAGCAAGCATTGCGATATTTACCTTGTTGGAATTATTAGTCATTTTAAGCTATAGTTAATACATAATCAAGCTAATTACTTACACCTGTTAAAGTTAACAAAACAAATCCTGGTTAGCAAATAATCATTGCAGTATTAGACTATTATAAGGTATTTTCCAACAAAAAAGGCTGTAAAAAGCTATTAAATAACTTTTTACAGCCTTTTGGCCATTAAAAACTAAACGAGTTTATTGATGTTTTTCAACCAATTCAACCAGTTCGGGAAGATCCATTTTCAGCTCTTTTAATCTCTCAATAGTTGGAACTCCATTTTTCGTCCAGCCACGACGCTTATATACAGCATCAACTAACTGTTCGTATCTGTCTTCACGATACTTTCTAAGAGCAGCCATTTTTTCTTCAACAGACTTTCCTTCAGGGGCAAAGCCAACATCTTCTTTAAGTTGCTTATCATAACGGTCTTCTCTTGATTTGTACTCTTCAACAGTAACAGGGCCGCATGCGCGATACGGTTGTGCATCGTATTCGCGTGTTCCAAAGCCTCTGCGCAAGTTAAAAATACGTTGGAAGTTATAAACTCTTTCGCTTTGGCGAATTAGCTCTTCTTTATCAAAAGGTTGGCCTGTAACACCCTTGTAAACAGCAACATAATTGTCAACATGCTCAGGAATTTTATGTGGTTCATCGGCTTCAGCATTACTTTCAGGAACTACATCATTCCAGCAAAGCTTACATAAACCTACAAGTCCAAACCAGGTTCTGAACATTGGCATATAATGAAGAGCTTCTGCTTTATCTTCAAAAGAAGGGAGTTGGTTGTTCACCATGTCCATAAAAATCAGCCAAGCTTCATCATGCTGTGGCCCCTTATTAGTCATTGCATAACCTCCCTGCTGTGCAAGAGATTCTTTGGAAACATACTGAGAATATTCCAGCCCTTTGTTTTCCATGGCAATATCATTAATAAAGTCAGCATCTCCCCAACCCTTTTCAATAAACATTTCTTTCATTTTGCGAACTCCTAATCCTGCAATTTTTCCGAAACCTTCTCCTTTTGCCAACTGGTGAAGCAGCTCTAATGAATCATTGATGCTTCCAAAGTTTAATTCTAAACCACCTGTTCTTTCTTTGTTTAATATTCCTTCTTCGTAGCACTCCATAATAAATGCACATATCGTACCCCATGTTATTGTACAGATGCCGTATGTATCACAATAGAAGTTAGCTTCGATAATAGCTTCAGGGTCAAAAATTCCCATATTTGATCCCAGTCCTGCAGCGTTTTCATACTCAGGCCCGTCAACAATAACTTTTTGCCCTTTGTATGGCCCAGTTTTTAGTTCAAAATCGTCAACACCTTTTGCACACGACATTGCACATCCTATCCAGCAGCCATCAAAAATATTTTGAGTAAAGTACTTATCTCTGAATACATTTGAGTGAATTTTTATGCCATCTTCGTGGCTTCCATATTTAAAGTTATGAGTTGGAAGCAGGTCGTAATCATTCATTACATTTACGATATTTGCTGTTCCTTTTTTCCTCATCTGGCATTGATGGTCATCAAGTTCTCTCATTTCTCTTTGGAACCTGCGGCCTCTTTCCTGAATTGCTTCTAAATCTGCTACATTATTCAAGTTGCCTTTTACGCCTTCAATTTTTGAAACTATAGCTTTAATTTTTTTGTCACGCATAACTGTGCCAATTCCTCCGCGCCCCGCTTGCTTAAGCCTGATCTTCTTACGCTTTACATCGTAAAATGTGAAGTTAATCATACCAATTAGTGAGTGGTCTGCTCCGGCACCCGTAGATACTATACCTATGTTTTTAGCATCTTTTTCATCATCAGCAAACATCTCTGTAAGCTCTTCAGCCAAGATATGAGAATCTACTGACAAACCCGGGTCTTCAAAGATTTCAATCTTATTGTCTTTGCCATCAATATAGATGATTACATCCTTATCGGATTTTCCCTGGAGTTCAAGTGCATCATAGCCCGAAAACTTTAAAAACGGGCCGAAAAAACCACCAACGTTTGAATCCATAATGGAGTCAGTTTGAGGTGAAATTGAAACCAGCAAAGACTTACCCGCTCCGGAGTATTGTGTAATACCTCCTACCGGGCCTGATGAGATTATTATCTCATTTTCAGGGTCGTTCCATTTTGTTTCTGGCGTGGTAGCATCCCATAGAAGCCTTAAACCATAGCCTTTTCCACCAACAAATTTTTCTTTCATTATTGGTGGTACATCTTTTTCTTCTATCCTGTAATCTGAAACATTGATGTACAAAATCTTGTCTGTGTACCCCTTGTCAAGTGGGGTATGCTTGTAATTAATCTCTTTTAAAATCTTTCGATTTTCTTTCATTTTTGCAATATCCATATAGTTGTCCTTTTATTTATTTATAAAAAAATTGTTTTTTAAAATTGTGTCGCAAAGCTACGAAATTTAAAAATTCTTAAGCTTATTAAACAAAAAAAAATCTTATAACTAACTTATTTTAACAAATTTAGTGATTAACAATGTAGCATTGAATAATTTGAATCTTGCAAATACTTTATTGCCAATAATTAGTTTGTTTATAAAATCTTTAACTTTACACTATCAAAAAATTAAACCTGGCCTTTAAAAAATCAATTTATGACACGTCGAACCATCTTTTCAGTATTATTTATTATTTCCTTTTTGGTTGTTTTAGTTTCCTGTAAAGAAGAAAAACTTTCCGATATCAATATCGAACAACGTCAAAGCCCCGCTGCATGGCATATTCTAAATCCCAGAATGGGGACAATTGGACTAATTGAGGATGGGTTGATTAACGTGTATTATCTAAATGACCAAAGGATATGGATATTAGATAAAGTCTCCTCTTTTATTATACCTGAAAATAACAAAGGCATTATTGGGCTTGGTTTTGGATATATAGGTGTTATAAGAGGAGATATAATGGAGTTTTTCTACTTGGATGCTCGCAACTTATGGGCAAAAGATGAAGATATGGTTTTTGTGATGCCGCAAAATTTTGACAGAATATTTGTAAATAAATTGCCGTGGGAAGTTGGTGTTATTGGAATTGAGACGCAGGGTGTTGTAGAGTTTTATTATCTTGATGAAAGAAAAAAAAGATGGCAAAAGGATGAAACTGCTGTTTTTGTATTGCCTGAATGGATAGATGATTATATTCCCATAGGTTCTATGAATATTGCTGTTATATCAAACAATAGTATGGGATTTTATTACTTATCAGAAGAAGGAAAGTGGAAGTTTCTTGATGATTTTTTCCTAAAACTGCCTGAAGAGTATGATGCACTAATTCCTTATGAGCAAAATGTAATCGGAGTTTTAAATGATGGTGTTATAAGGTTTCATGAAGTTGAGTTCTATGACAGTTTGTGGATAATTGACGAGACAATGAATTTTAGGCTTCCTCAAAGCATGCTGAAAAACTAACGAAAGGTTTTTATCTGTCAAGTATTACAAATTCTGTACGGCGGTTTTTTGCCCGGCCCTCCTCTGTTTCATTAGTTGCAATAGGCTTACTTTGTCCAAATCCTTTATACTGAAGACGATGAGGGCTAATGCCATTATCTAAAAGAAAGTCATAAACGGATCTTGCCCTGTTGTCACTTAGAGTTTTATTATATTGTTTGCCTCCAATGTTATCGGTATGTCCTCTTATCTCAAGCTTAACATCAGGATGGTCTGTTAAGAATTCCACAACGGTGTATAGCACTATTTTTGATTCATTTCTTAAGTTATATTTATCATAATCAAAAAATATATCCTGAATTTCATAAGTTTTGCCAACTTCTACAGGTATAAGGTCAATATCAACCCTTGCAGGTGTATGAAGTAATGTATCCTCCTTGGTTAGCAGCCTTGAAGTGTAGGCATGGTCTTCTTTTTTTAATGTTAGCAGGAAGTCACTTTTAAAAAGTTCAGCAACAGCATATTGCCCGGTAATTGAGTCAATGTCAATATTTCTTATTTCCATTGTTTCCAGGTTTCTTAATTGCAGTAATGCATCTACAGGCCCGTCTTCGCTATCGCTTTGCACTTCACCAGTAATAAACAATACTTTTTCCGGCCTTGCTTGTTCATATAGCTCAAAAGAGTATATATTCCATTCTCCAGTTTCTTTAAATCGTGTTGAGGCAAAAAAAGCTGTTGATCCATCAGTGCTCACAACGATTCCTGTTTCATCGGCTGCTGTATTTATTGGATAGCCGAGATTTACAGGTTGTTGCCAGTTGCCATTGTCATCCATCCTTGAGAAAAACAAATCGTATCCACCGAAGCCTAAATGCCCGTCGCTGCTAAAATAGAGTGTGCGCCCGTCTAAATGCATATAAGGGCTTCTCTCATTAAATTCCGTGTTTATAGGATGCCCTAAAGGTTTTGCCGGCATCCAGTTTCCCTCAGAATCTTTTTCTGATACAAAGATATCATAACGGCCTTTGCGGTTTGACACGAAAAACAAAGTTTGTCCGTCAGGGCTTATTGAGGGCTGAGATTCCCATGCATCATGAGAGTTAACATTACTGCAAAGTCTTCGGTTGTTTTTCCATGCGCCATTTATGAATTCTGCAACATGAATATTACAGTTGTAGTAATTTTTTTCAAACTCGCATGCAGTATAATACAAAGTACGATTGTCGTAAGTAAGGGAAGGGCTGCCTTCATGATATTGCTGGTTAAATGGCTGAGGCAAAGGGTTTCCGCTATCAAACTTGTTTTTCTCTAAACGATAGCTTGCCATGAACTTTTCCTTATAGTTTATTTGGGTATCCCATGCAAAGAA
>PWND01000253.1 GCA_003557965.1 Bacteroidales bacterium
CTTTTGATGACCCCACAAGGGTATTTCATTCTGAATGAAATACCCTTGTGGGGTCATCAAAAGTATAACCTTCGTATCCTTCGAAAGTTGTTATTGCAGGAGAAAGTGTTACATTTACCTCTGCTCTCAGGTTAGACGCCAGTGCTCCATGCAGCCATTCGGAAAACAGCTCCACAGGTTTTATATCAGATGCTTTTATTTTATCAGTAGGAAAATTAAGGTTTATTCTTAACCTGTTTGGCATTATGGTTTCTATTCTGATTCTTTTTCTGAATTCACGCCCGCCAATTTTAAATATGCCACTCCAGTTGCCTGTTATGTCATCATCAGAGGTGGCAACGTTAAAGCTGTAAAACCCATTTGTTCCGCTTTTGTTAACTTTAGAATACACAAGTTGCCCCATTGGATTGTATAGCTCAAAAACTACCGGATGCCCTTTGGGTAAACGATTGTCAGGGTCCTCAGTTATAAGTGTTAAAAAGAGAGTGTCGCCCGGCCTCCAAATATCTCTTTCTCCGTAAATATAACCCTTAACGCCTTCCTGAATTTGTTGCCCTGATACATCAAACATACTTAGCGATAGAGAACTGCCATCATCTAATCGCAAATACCCTTTTTGGTTGCCCTTCTCTGCTATTAATAAAAACGGCTTTTGCCTGGGTAAAACCTGTGCTTTCCCATCCCTATCAGTACTTACCGTTTCAATTAACTGCTGCTGGAAGTTATATAGTTTAACATCAACACCAGAGATTGGCTTGGTTGTAACTAAATCTGTTATAAAAACATTTATAGTGCCGTCGTTGTCTCTTTTAGCGATAATACCAAGGTCAGACGATAAAACATTCCTGCTTACGCTTTTACCAAAATAATAAGACCTCGTGCAGGGATTATTTCTGTCGCGCCAGTTATAACCATAGTAGTAATTTCTGTAAGTATCATAAGAGCCAAAATAATTAACTTCATCTGACACTCTTTCCCAGTCCTCATCAATATAAGTAAGAATTGTATTATCCAATTTTACATTATCTTCACCATCATTATCTAAACAAGGATAAACTGAATACTCCTTTTTAAAATCAAGAATTACCTGGTACAAAGCCCCTTCATCAGCTTTAATTATTTCACTAAGATCAATAGAATACTGGTTCCAGGTGTTCAGGTTAGTAGAACCTGATGATAATAGTGATAATGTTTTATTGGCTATAATTCTTCCTACCCGCCTCATTTGGCGGTTACCGTCAAGTTGATTGCCCTGAAGAAACTGCGCAATGTTGTCTTCATATATTTTTACAATAGAAACATCAACGGCAGCAAGATTTACAGCTTCAAAAGGCAATAATAAGCCCGAAGATGACGGCATAATTACTCCTTTCCCTACTATTCTGACTTCAGGTTTCATGTTTTGAAATTCAAACGGCTCTGCAACACGTTCACTTAACCTGTTGCCGTTAATATCCCTGATAGCAGTTTCAGCAAACAAAACATCATGTCCTGTTGGCTGATTAGTGAAAAAAACTTTTATTTCATTTCTGCTAATACGGGTACGGATATTTGCATTGTTTTGTGTGTAAACCAAGCCTGTGAGATTTTGATTTTGCTCTAATGGCTCAGAAAATTGAAGTGATATATAAGGCTCAGGAGGTTGGTTTAATACTTTTGTTATTAGTTTAAAGTTGCCTACCCTTGGTACGGCAGCTGTTATTCGACCTTTATCCTTTGATTCTATTGGTTTTCCATCCCAGTGAATTTCAATAAATAATGAACTATTATCTCGTTGGATATCATTAATTACAAAAACGTGTGTTCGCATCTGGTCTTTATGATGCCATTCAATGTTTTTATATGGCGGCAATGAGCCGGGGTCTATCATCTTTTTTACATCCTCCGGAATTGCAGCATCGGCCGTCTTTATCTCTCCCTTTACTCGTATGTACGCTTGGTTATTAGTGTAGTATGTTTCGATATTTTTCAGAGAAGCATCAGAATGTTGCTTCATGGTAATTATTCCAAAACGAAAAGTGCTGAATTCTTCCGGCACATTTAGCATTTTTGACAAGAAAAACTCAACAATATATTTCTTGTCATGCGGCAGCTTTTCATCAGGCCTGAACTCAATTGTCCTGCTGTCTTTCCAATATGCTTTACCATTTATGTCCGGCTTAAAACTAAAAATATCATCATTAATAACTGAATTGATTTTTGCCGAATCAACCATTGTAAAGGCAAATTTTATTTCTATTGAATTATCAGTTGGCAAAACACCACCTGTAAACCCAGAAATGTATTTGCTGAAAGCAGGGTCAGGGGGCGGAGGAAGTTCTATTTTGGCAAAAAACTTACTGCTTATAATGTAAAAAAGAACTATACCTGTTATTATAGCGGCTGTAATAGATAAGAAATAAATTAATGGCTTTTTCATGAGCTTGTTGTTTAAATAATATACTTTATTTGTAGTACTGAAAATACTGTATTCTAAAAATTATTAATCTTTTGCAAAACTTAACTGGAGGCTTGGTATCTAATAAATCTTTATAGATTAATAATTGAAATTTTTATATCAGGTAATTTCATAACAAATTTAAAAATTATCCTCTATTAAAAAATAAAATTGAACAATAATTGTTTGTAATTTCAATAGTTGTTCATTTATTATAAATTTGCCTGATAATTAGAATATAATGGCAAAAAAAATAATACTTTCTGTTACTAATGACACTTTTGCTGATAATCGTGTTCATAAAATGGCATCTACCCTTCACAGCTTTGGGCATGATGTTATTATTGCAGGCGTAAAAACCAGGCAAAAAGTTACTCAGCCTGAATATGCAAGGATTGTATTGTTACCTATGCTGTTTAAGAAAAAAGCATTTTTTTATATTGAGTTTAATATTAAGCTCTTCTTTTTTTTACTTTTCAAAAGGGTTGATGTGTTGTTGGCAAACGATCTTGACAGCTTATTAGCTAATTACCTGGCTTCAGTATTGAAAAATAAAAAACTTGTTTATGACAGCCATGAGCTTTACGTTGAATCACCGGAAATAATCAACAGAAGAAAGGTGCAAAAGATATGGAAAAGGATAGAAAAGTTATGCATAAAGCGTGTAGATTTAGGAATAACTGTTAGTGATTCTATTGCAAAGCACTATCAAAAATTGTTTAATAAAAAATTTATTGTTATTCGAAATGTGCCTTTTTGTAATGCAGGTGTACCAGCAGTGGATAATCCAATAAGCTTTTTTGAAAATGACAATATTATTCTCTACCAGGGAAGCCTTAATATTGGCAGAGGTTTAGAGACGGCCATAGAGTCATTTTCATTAATA
>PWND01000305.1 GCA_003557965.1 Bacteroidales bacterium
ATTCCTGGGTTTCAAAAAGAAAAAAGGGGTACAAAGAGTGGCTTTGTGGCTAAACTTGATCCCACAGGCACTCATTTGCTTTATTCCACCTATATCGGGGGTAATAGAGGCGATGATATAACCTCAATTGCACTCGATCAGGACAACAATCTATATGTTGGAGGGTACACTTACTCCACTGAAGATTCTTTTCCCATTGGGGGTGATATTCCTGGATTCAGTACCACCCATAAGGGAGGAACTGACGGTTTTATTATAAAGCTAAACCATGATGGAACGGAAGTGCTTTATTCCACTTACTTGGGAGGCAATAATTTAATTGAAATATATTCGATTGCTATTGATCATTATGGTTCGGTCTATGCGACAGGTTTTGCGAATACAGCCCCACATTCAAGAACGAGGTCATTTACAGATTTTCCCATCGGGGGCGATATTCCTGGATATAATACAATTTATCACTCTTATGGTGCTTTTTTAACTAAACTTAATCCCCAAGGTACTGATTTGGAATATTCTACCTATATAGCAACATCGGGAGCTTTATGGGGAAATACTGTCGCTATTGATAAAAATGGAAATGCATATGTTTTAGCATACGCATCAAATAGCAATATGCCTACTCATCCATTGATTCCAAGCATTGAGTCACAGCATAAAGGAAAAGGAGATGTTTTTTTAGTTAAATTTGATGCATCAGGTACCCTTTTGAATCATGCAAGTTACATAGGGGGAACAAATGAAGATATTCCTATATCCATGACATTAAACCCAAATGGTAAATTATTGATTGCTGGATCTACTTTAAGCAATAAGACTGATGATTTTCCTATTGGGGGCGATATTCCTGGTTATAATAAAAATTTTGATCCAGCAAACAAAATGTTTGTATTAGGTATCAATATTGATGAACCAGCAATATTTTTTAGCACTTCTTTAACCAATATTTTTGATGATTAGTTTCAATGTAGTATAGATAAAAGCCTGTTTTGTTGAATCATTTCTATTGACTTCCATGGGGGGGGGTAGAATAATAACTAAAGACGGACATTTTAAGTAGCACATACGATTGATGATTAAGTGCTCAAGGATGGTTAAGCCAAAGGGGAGGGCTCATATGAAAAGATTAGTTGTAGTCTTACAGGTGGTGCTTTTGTTAACCATGTAGTAAGTTTTTATAACATCGCCACCCATACATTGCATTCTGAATTTGACCTGGTTTCCCCCGATACCTATAGGAATTTTCATCCACCCTTTACTTTCACTGTTTTAAAACGGGGGAAGATTATATCGATTTCGGTTTTTATGAAGATTTTTTTACAGAGTTCTATGTTAAACGGTTTACATTTTAGTGAACTGCTCAATAATGCAGAACACTTTGCCTTGGTTTGTGATGAATACGAGGAGCATAAATGAAAAGAATGTTAGTGCTTTTTATGATTTTTCATTATGTTGGATATTTTTCTGCTCTTGTTTTGATTTTTTTATTATTGATCTTTTTATCTCCTTCCTTTGTATCTAATCTTGACTACCATTGGACTATCTACTATGCTTATGCTCTGCCAGTATTGAGACTCTTGCTACTTTTCCTCATATTTTTTTTAGGATTATTATTAGATAACCTTGCAAGTAAGTCTATAGTACATTTCTTAAAAAGGATGAGGTCTATATTTCACGGAAATCCACAGCATGACTCCATGATCTCTTCTGTTGTCTTGGATTACATTTATAATGATCCTCAACAAATTATTTCATTTCGTTATCCTGTTTGGCTTTATAAATCTATTTTAAGACATAAAATCATAACCACTGAAAAAGAGCTAAGCTTTATTAAAAAAGCAGTAAGCCAAAAAACCAAAATTTCCAAAAGGTTCCCATTTCTTTTTCATTTAATAGCTGGATCAAATTTCTTTTTACTGTACTTATTATGGGATATATTTCTCGATATACCATTAGATATTCGATTTATACTCAGCTTACCCATAATAATTACTCTCTTCATGCTTATGCTTTATTTTGTTGACTACCCCTACCGCACCCTTATTAAACTTGCAAAAAAATACAACATCACCGAGTGGTAGTTGCCCAAAACCATTGACAAGCAAGGGGGGGTAGAATAATAACTAAACAAGGATCTTTATCTTTGGAGCAGGGAATGACCCTACAGGATAGGAAAATATATGGAATTGCAATATAAACAGCAACCTTTGCATAACAACTTTATGGGTGCTTCCTATGCTGCTGGAGGCTTGCAGGGCCACACCTGGGAGTTTCAATGGGGACCTCAGGGGCTGGAACAAGCCGTCAAAAGCATGGGCATGGGTCCCGTCATCACCCAGAACTTCAGCACTGACCCCATGGGGCGCATCCTCTCCATGACCTACCAGGGTCCCACCTACGATGGAGAGCTCTACTTCCACTTTGATGTCCAGGGCAATACTTCGCTGCTCACCGACAGCAATGGGCAAGCCGTGGCCAGCTTCCGCTATGACCTGTACAGCGGCCAACTCGTTGAGTCCTGGAACCCAAGTGAATTGGAAATCATGAACCTGGAGGCAGGTGCTCACAAGTCTATCTACCTTGAAACACCAGGAAGAGGTGGCTTGGTTGTTGGGGCGAAAGAATCACCAATTAAAATTTTAAATCCTATTTTGCCCTGGTGGATGAGAACAGTTTGCGCAAACTATGAGCCTCCAAGATTGTTAACATATTGGGAAATGCTCATGTTGATGTATAAAATGGGCACTATTTCTCAATTTCCCTTAGATGGCAATCCAACTGAGCCAACACATCCACAGCTTTTTTATGGATCTATGTTTTCTATGGGATATTTAGAGTTTCAAGAAAAAAGTGATTCAGAAGCATGGTTTTTATGGGATCCGAACAGAGTTTCTATTCATAGTGGTGGTGGAGGAGGAAGCAGAGGTGGATTTGGGCCAACCTGTAGAGAAATTTATAGAAATTGTATTACAACTTGCAAAGAAATACTTGATAAAGCAGAAAAAGAAATGCGGGATTTAATCAGTAAATATGGATTTAAAATTGCTCATGCTTTAGGTTTTGCCGCCCTGTGGGATGCGATAATTGAAGGTACGCCTATGAGTCAAATCTATAATAAAATTAAAAAAGTTATAGTGCCCGTTATGGGAAGAGCTTCGCCTTGGCTTTTATTCTTAACTTCCTTGCCTTTTTTTATTGCACATGCCAATTATCACTCTTGTACTGATAGATGCTCATCAGAATTCATTGATTGTGAGTATGGATAAGAATAGGATTAAACCACCAGAGCGGAGGAGCCTATGAATGTAATCAATCTCATGA
>PWND01000160.1 GCA_003557965.1 Bacteroidales bacterium
TAATAAATATAGCTCTGCTTTATACCAGGCTAAACGAATATGAGCACGCAGTAACTTATTGGGAAATAGCATTAAATGTGAGCCTTGATAGCCATAATTATAATCATCTTGGAATGATATATTCAAATCTTGGAGCCGCTTATTATAAAATTCAGGATTTCAACAAAGCATTAAAACATTATACGAACTTATATGAAGTTGCAAAAGGCAATGAGCAATTTAATAAAAAAGTAAACGCCTTGAATAATATTGCCATATTGCAATATCATTTTAACAATTTGGAAAGTTCTGCAGAAGCTTGGCAACAGGCATTGAACCTGGCTATGCAAACAGGGCAGGGGCAGGTTGTTTTTGATGCATTGCTTAATTTAAGCAGCATTTACAACCAGGTTGGCAATAATGAAAAATCCATAGATTATTATGAGCAATACTTACAACTTGCCCAACAAGTTGATGATCCTGTTTTTGCTGCCCGCTCAGTTTTAGGGATGGCAGAAATACAAAAGCAAGCAGGAAGCTATATTAAGGCAAGAGAGTATTTTCTTCAAGCAAGTAATGAGTTTGCTGAAATGGAAGATTTTAAAACTGTAGCAGAAATTAATAACTCAATAGCAAAAACTTATTTTAAAGAGAATAACATTAATACTGCTATTCAAGCTTATTATAAAAATATTCAGCAAGACACTATTGATAATCTTATTATAGCAGAATCATACCGGGGAATTGCTGATTGTTACCGTATATTAAGACAAGCAGAGCCGGCAATTAAATACTATAACAAAGCTCTTAATTTTTATCAAAAGGAAAATAAGCCAGACAGGTCAGCATCTATATTAAATATTTTAGCTCATGTTCAGGAAGTTAATGGTAATTTGCCGGGGGCAATAGCTCTTTATGAACAGGCACTTGAATTAGCATCAATTAGTGGAAATAAAGAAGCCGAAGCAGCTATTTATAATAACCTTGGAGTTGTGTACAGGCATTTAGGCGACCTGCCACGAGCACGCAATTCCTACATTAAAGCTATGGATATATACCAGGCAATTAATAACCAGGATGCAGTAGCTTATTGTTATAATAACCTGGGAATAATATATGAGCTTTCAGGAGATTTTACCAAAGCAGAAAACTATTATGAACGTTCACTCAGCATAAAGCAATTTAGCGATGATGTGCAAGGACTGGCTACAAGCTTAATAAATATTGGAAATATTCAAAAAATTCAGGGAAATCCCTCACAAGCAAGAGTTTATTATAAAAGAGCTTTGAAAATAAGTGAAGAGATAAATGACCTTCAGGGAGTAGCTTTAGTGCTCGTTAATCTTTCAGGGCTTTACCTCGAAATTGAGGATTTTGATAATGCAATTGAGTATGCAAAAAGGAGTAAGCAACTGGCAAAAGATGGTGACTATCTTGCTGTGCTCAAAGAATCATACAGAAACTTAGCCTATATTTATCACTTCACGGAAAAATTTGATCTTGCCGAAGATGCTTATCTTAAAGTTATTGAATTTAATCATGAGGAGGTCGAAAGAAACTTTTCAATTCTCTCTGAAAGTGAGAAAGAGTTATTTTTTAATACTGTTGAGGATGATTTTGCGAAGTTTCATTCTTTTGCCCTGCAACGATACAACAGCAATCCGGAAATATCTACTTATGTTTATAATAATTTGTTGAAAAATAAAGGCTTGTTGCTAAAATCATCCACAGCAATGAGAAATGCAATACTTGCCAGCGGTAATGAGTCGCTTATCAATACTTATGAGCAGTGGATACAGCTAAAGCAGGAAATAGCACAGTTATATACACTCCCGCTTGAGGAACGTGCTGTAAATGTTGATGTATTGGAAGAGCAGGCAAACAGCCTTGAAAGATCACTGGTTAGGAATTCATCCGAATTTAGTGAATTTGAGGAATCACTGAATATTACATGGAAGGATGTTAGAAATAGCCTTAACCCCGGTGAAGTGGCTATAGAGTTCACTAATTTTGAACATGAACAAAGAAATATTTATTGTGCGCTTATATTAAAGTACGAATCAGAACATCCTGAATTTGTGAAGCTCTTTTTTGAAGACGAAATGGAAAGCATTATGGAAGGTTTTACTGGTAGCAATTATCAGTACATAAATGAATTATATGGCAGGTTAGCTCACCCTGAAACAAAACTTTATGAAACTATTTGGAGCCCATTAGAGGAATACCTGGAGGGTATTTCTAAAGTTTACCTTTCTCCTTCCGGATTATTGCATGAAGTTTCATTTTCTGCTATTAGTAAAGGCAGAAAGCATTTTATAAGTGATGATTTTGAATTGTTGAATCTTAGTACCACAGCCTACATTACAAGCCCGCAGGAATTTGAAATTGGCAGAGAAACAAGCCTGGCATTATTTGGAGGTATTAAATATACAATTGAAAGTATGGATAATTCCTGGGAATACTTACCGGGAACTTTGGAAGAGATTAATATAATTGAAAATATTGTAGATGGATATTTTGATTCATTAATAGTTATGTCAGGATATGAAGCCACTGAAGCAAAGTTTAAAAGAGTTGCACCGGAAAATAACATTTTACATATTGCAACACATGGGTTTTTCTACCCCGACCCTGATGTTATTGATCAAATAATGGAGCTGGATGTGCAATACGAAGATGTCCAGTTTAGAGCAGGTGCACCGGGCTTTGGATTAAATAACTTTGTAAGAAACAACAACCCTTTAATGCGTTCAGGATTGGTATTTGCAGGAGTTAACGATTATTGGTCTGGAGCTAAAGCAGTTACTGATGAGGATGCTGTCCTGACTGCACTTGAAGTTATTAATATTGACCTTAGAAACAGCCAACTTGCAGTTATGTCTGCATGCGAAACCGGCCTTGGTGAAATAAGAGGTAGTGAAGGTGTTTACGGGCTACAAAGAGCTTTTAAGATGGCCGGTGCCAAATACCTGATAATGAGTCTGTGGCAGGTCCCTGATAAAGAAACTGCTGAATTTATGACATTGTTTTATGAATTTCTAATTAATGAAAATGATTTACATGTTGCTTTTGCTAACGCACAAAGCATTATGAGAGAAAAGTATGACCCTTTCTTTTGGGCGGCATTTGTTTTAATTGAATAATTAAAAAAAACCATTGCCAAATAATTATAAATTCATAACTTTATATTTTAAATCTTATTTTTACAGTTTATTAATGCCTAAGTTAAGTCGATTAAATAATTAACTCATTTCAATTAATAATATCAAAAAAGTAAACACATGAAATCACTTACAATCACAAAAGCCCAAATTGTAACCTTTTTGTTTCTGTTATGCTTTATATCTTTAAAAGCACAAGACTACAGAACTATCAGGGTAAATGGAACTATCGTTATTGAAAGAAACAATATTCCATTACAAACCGGAACTACCTTTGAAGAAGAAGATGACCTTCTTTTTAAAACTCCTAATTCAATAGCTACTGTTATTAATTCTGAAAAAGGAAGATTTGTTTTAAGGCCTGATGATACCGATCTGGCCTATGCCAGGGCTAACTTTACCCCTGCAATGAGTAATATCAGCTCAAGAAGCGGTGCTTTCATGACTGCACTTGACATAAAAAACCACATAAGTGGAGATTATGTGTTTTTTGATGAAATGTTTCTTATTATAAACAAAGATGTGTTTCCTATGAATGAAGATAAATTCTTCTTTCTAAGGTATAATTATGAAGGAGAAAAAGTAAATAAAATGCTTTCGTTTAATCAGGATTCATTATTTATTAATACTTCAGAAGTTTTTACTGTTGATGATAAAAAAATTAACTACGAACTTGTTGAAGAAATTGAGTTGTGGTATATGGAAAGGGATGAAGGTAATAAAATTACAATGCTAAGCAGTTTCAATCCTGTAGTAATAAATAATGAAGAATTAAAAAACGAGTTAAGTATAATTTTTGATGTGTATGCTGACAGGCCCGAAGAAAAGAGAAGGCAGGAAGCATTTTCATTTGTTCAGGAATTTTATGGCACCTCAAACCAGGAAAACTTTGACAATTGGCTAATTAAGCACATGGAGAAATAAGCAGAAAGTTATAATAAATAAAAAATGTTTTATGCGGAGAAAAATTTCTGCTATTATCCTGTTGCTCTTTTTACTAATTAGCACTGGCATATATGCAAATACTAAAAAGCCCGAAGTAAGTAAATTTAGCCGGCATTTTGTTGTCAACTACTCACAAAGAGAATATGGTGATTCTTGTGCTGCCCAAAACTGGTCAGTTGCCCAGGCGCATGATGGTATTATGTATTTTGGAAACGCCTTCAGAGTGCTTGAATTTGATGGCGTAAACTGGAACAACACCCGTACAACAATCAATTCTTTGTATGTTACAGCCCTTATGGCAGGCACAAATGGGAATGTTTATGTTGGAGCTAATAATGAATTTGGATATCTAAAGAATAACAAATTTGGCGCAAAAGAATATATTTCTATTTCTGACTCCTTAAGCCTCGAAGATTCATACTTTTCAAATATCTGGAGAATTTATGACTATAATAACAAGGTTTTGTTTTTTGCCCAGGAAAAAATATTTTTATGGGATGGGGAAAACTTAGATATTATTAATCCTCAAACGTCATTTCACCTTGCATTTGTGCTTGATGAACAACTATATGTAAGACAGAGAGGAATCGGGTTAATGAAATACTCTAATGATGAGTTTGTTATAGTTAATAAAGGAGATAAATTTAAGGATTTCGGCGTATTTGGTATTTTCCCATTCCCCGATAAGGAAGCCTGCCTGATTATAACACAAGAAGCAGGTTTTTTTAAGATGCAAAACAATAAAAAGATTATCCCCGTAAATACCCCTTATTATGATTACTTAAACTCTGCCGGTATTATTGGAGGGATTTTGCTTCATGATGGAAATATTGCCCTAAATACCCTTAGAAATGGTGTAATAATAATTGATTTTGAAGGAAACATCAAAACAATAATTGACCAAAATAGTGGTTTGAGAGATAATGAAATAAAACAGGTTTATCAGGACAACAATAATCAACTTTGGCTGGCTCATAATTCCGGTGTAAGTATGGTTAGTTACAATTCAACACTACAGGTTTATGACTTTAATACAGGCTTATTTGGTAATTATCAGTCGGTGGCTGTTCACAATAACAGTATATTTGCCGGGACTACAATAGGCCTTTTTAAAAAAAATGTAATACCATCTGATAGAATATTCCAACACTTTAAGCAAGTAGAAGGCTTTAATGCAGAAGTAAAAAAGCTATTATCGGTTAATGATTACATTGTTATTGGCTCGCCTGAAGGATTGTATGCATGGGGCACCAACACAGGTGTTTTTAAAATTGCTGATATTGATGCTACTGCTATTTATTGGTCGGAAAAAAGCAATCGGCTCTTTGTTTCGGGTAATGATGGTTTATTTATTTTTACCAGCAAACCCAAATGGCAAATGGTTGCAGCTTATGAAGAGCTTGCAATTTATGAACCTTTAGGCATTGCAGAAAACCTTTCCAATCCCTACGAAAGTTCTGAAATTTGGATTGGCACATTAAATGATGGTGTTTGGCAATTATTTATAGAGGAAGATTATTCTTACGATTTTGAACTTTATATAGGCAGGGCAGACGGGCTTGGTTCATCATGGGTTAAACCCCTGATGTTTGATAATGAAGTATTGTTTGGTTTGCCTGACGGCCTTATGCGATTTGTTGATGAAAAAGAAATTATCAGCTCACTACCTGATTCTCTTCAAGAAGAATCAACAAATATCAGGGGCTATTTTGAGTTTTACAATATTCCCGGGAAAGAAGAACAGGTTATAACGCACTTGCTGAAGAAGTTTAATAAGGTATGGTTAAGTGCTAATTATAGAATATACTTTGGTGATGACTTAGATAATTTAAGCCACTTCCCATTTCAAACTATGGAGTTAGGTAGAATTTTTGATATTCAACCGGCTGACTCTGCTACTATATGGTTAGCTACTGATGATGGACTGGCAAAGGTTAATACCACCTGGCGCGATGATTATGCGCAAAATCCTCTGATTAATCTTAGAAAAATCGTTACGAGAAATGATTCCGTGCTGTTTCACTCTTATAGCCACGCAGATAAAGAACTGTCAAAAACATTACCATACTCATTAAATGAAATCAGATTTCATTATTCATCCCAATATAATGAAAACGGCTTTAAAGCTTTATACTCTTATAAGCTGCAAGGATTTGACACAGAGTGGTCGGAGTGGAGTGTGCTTAGCAATAATGCATATTTTAACCTTAGAGAAGGGGACTACACTTTTAAAGTAAAAGCAAAAGACCCTTACGATAATGAAAGCGAAATTATAAAGTATGAATTCAGAATATTGCCACCATGGTACAGAACATCCTGGGCATATATTTTATATGGTATTTCAGCTTTATTGCTTGTTTTGCTTATTGTCAAACTTAGTATTATGAGGCTGAAAGCAAAAAATATTCAGCTTGAAAAAATTATTGAAAAAAGAACTGAAGAAATACGCAAACAAAAAGATGAAATTGCCAACCAGCACAAAATCGTTGTTCAGCAAAAGGAAGCTATTACCAGTAGTATCAGGTATGCAAGCAGAATACAAAATGCATTGGTGCCCCAGGAAGAGTATCTGAAGGAATTCCTACCGGAAAGTTTTATTTTCTGGATTCCGAGAGATATTGTAAGTGGTGATTTTTACTGGATAAAACATTCAAAACCTTATATATCAATTGTTGCAGCAGATTGTACCGGACATGGCGTACCCGGTGCTTTTATGAGTATGCTGGGAATAGCTTTTCTCAACGAACTCGCACAAAGGGAAAAACCCGGTGAAGTCGCTTCAGTGCTCGAACACCTTAGAAACTATATTAAAAATACACTGGGACAAACCGGTAGTGTAACTGAGCAAAAAGATGGAATGGTTATGGCATTTTGTACATTAAATACCGAAACCTTAAAATTATATTTTGCCGGGGCAAACACGCCTTTGTGGATTTATAGAGATAACGAGCTTATTGAATATAAGCCCACAAAAAATCCTATCGGGATTCACCTAAGGGAAGTTCCTTTTGAAGCAAACCAGATTCAAATGAAAAAAAATGATGTGGTGTATATGTTTTCTGATGGGTATGTTGACCAGTTTGGCGGTGATGAGGGTAAAAAGTTTGGTAAAAGAATGTTTAGGGAGTACTTGTTGAGTATTCACCATTTACCGTTGGAGGAACAGAAAAAACAATTAGGAGAAAATTTAAAGAAATGGATGAGAGATGAATATACACAACTTGACGATATACTTGTTATGGCTTTTAAAGTGTGATATATTTTTCCGTTTTTTAAAAAGAACTATGATAGAGTAATTGTTTTAGGTTTATTTCATAGTTTTGTAATAACTTGAATTGTTATTAACATAAGTAAATTGTCAAATTCCTTTATACTACATTGAAATATTGAGTAATGTATTTGTATAATAGGTTGTAGGAATAAAAGCATCATAATAAAGTAAAGAGCAAAGCATTATCGTTTTTATGGAAAAAGAGACAAGAATACTATTTGTTGAAGATGACTCTATTACAGCATTAACATTAGCTAAGCAGCTAAAAAGGGAAGGCTATAATTTAACACATATTAATAATGGTGAAGATGCTGTAAAAGAAGTACTTTCTAATGGCAAAAAGTTTGATTTGCTACTAATGGATATTGACTTGGGGCCTGGAATTGATGGAACAATTGCTGCAAAAAAAATCGTTGAAAAGGTTGATATACCGGTAGTTTTTTTAACTAGCCATACTTCTGATGATTTTATTCAAAAAACTGAAAAGCTTACCTCATATGGTTATGTTCTGAAAAATTCAGGGTTTGCTGTTATAAATGCTTCTATTAAGATGGCATTAAAACTATTTAATGCTAAAAAAGAAATTGAAAGGGCTAAAGAAGAAGCTGAAAACGCAAAATCAGAGCTCCAAAAACGCGAATCTTTATACAGAAAAATAACTGATAACATGTCTGATGCTGTTTGGACAACAGACTTAAATCTAAAAACAACCTTTATAAGCAAATCAATTGAGAAAATTATAGGGGATCCTTTTGAAAAGTATATGGCCAAACCCATGGAAGAAAAAATGCCCATAGAATCTGTAAAAAAAATAAAAAGATGTATTGCTGAAGAACTTGTAAAAGAAAAAGACCCTAATGCCGATAAAGACAGAACCAGGTTGGTTGAAATACAACACTATAATGCAAAAAAAGAACTGATATGGGTTTCAATTAATGTTTCTTTTATTCGTGACGAAAAAGGGAAACCTATAGGCTTCCAGGGGGCAACAAGAGAAATATCCAAACAAAAGCAAAACGAACTTGAACTTATTGAAAAGAACAACAGGTATAGTGCCATACTGGAAGCTATTCCTGACATTATGTTTGTCTTTGACAGAAATGGTAACTTTATTGACTATCACGCACCGCTAATTCATATGCTCCTGATTGACCCAAGCCTGTTTATCGGAAAAAATGTGTTTGATGTATTGCCAAAAGATATTGCTGAAAAAACAATAAATAAAATAAATACTCTTTTTGAAACAGATGAAACTCAATCCTATTCTTACTCGCTTGATATAGAAGGTTTTGTGCACTATTTTGATGCGCGAATGGTTAGATATGGAGAAAAGAAAGTTTTATCAATAGTGCGTGATATTACTGAGCAATATAAAGCTGAAGAAGAACTTAAGTTGTCACACCAAACATATAAGGGCCTTCTAAATTCAGTATCTGAAGCCATTTATATACAGGATGAAAATGGGGTATTCCTTGATGTTAATGATACAGTTATGGAGTTTTATGGAGTACCAAAAGATGAAATAATTGGTAATACACCTGAGTTTTTGTCTGCACCAGGATATAATGACCTCAATACCCTTAGAAAAAAACATGTTAAAGCTTTTAACGGAGAGGTTCAAATGCTGGAGTTCTGGGGAAAAAAAGCTGATGGTACAATATTTCCAAAGGAAGTAACATTAACATCAGGTAACTATTTCGGGAAAAAAGTTGTAATTGCTGTTGGAAGGGATATTACTGAAAGAAAAGAAGCTGAAAAAGCACTGAAAGACAGTGAAGAAAGATTTAAATTCAGTATGGAGGCAACTAATGATGGATTATGGGACTGGAATGTTGAAACAGATGATTCTTACTTTAGCCCGGCATACTATACTATGCTGGGTTATGAGGTTAATGAATTTCCTTCTAAGGGTAGCTCGTGGAGAAAAATGATACACCCTGATGACATAGAAAAGGCTTTAACAAGTAATAAAAAATGTATAGAAGGCAAAACTGATAGTTTTGAAGTTGAATTTCGCATGCAAACAAAAAGAGGAAGTTACAAATGGATTTTGTCAAGAGGAAAATGTGTAGAAAGAAATGAGCAAGGGAAAGCTGTTAGAATAGTTGGTACTCATATTGATATTACCGAAAGAATAAAAGCGGTTGAAGCTATTAGAAAAAGCGAAGAAAAATACAGGTTAATATTCGAGAAATCTCCACTTGGAATATTTCATTTCAATAAAAAAGGCATTATTACTGATTGTAATAAGAATTACCTTAATATTAACACTGCCACAAAAGAGGAAGTAATTGGCTTGAACATTTTACAATTACCTGATAAAAACATGGTAAACGCAACCAGGGAAGTACTAGACGGAAAGAACTCTGTTTTTGAAGGTAATTACTTCTTTACAGCATCTAATAAATCAATTCCAATCAGAATTTTGTTTTCTCCGGTTTATGACAATAAAGGTAAGATGGAAGGTGGTATTGGCCTGCTTGAAGACAGAAGTTATCATAAAGAAAGAGAAGAACTGGAAAAGCAAGTTGCAATTGCAAAAGAATCTGTTAATTTCAAACAACGCTTTTTGGCTAATATGAGCCACGAAATACGTACTCCTCTCACAGGAATGCTTGGCTTTACAGAAATGCTTGAAAAAACAAAACTTAATAAAAAGCAAAAGTCTTACCTGGATGTTTTAAAGCAATCAGGTGAAAACCTGAGAGAAATTATTAACTTGATTCTGGATTACTCAAAAATTGAATCAGGGCAAGTAAAACTTAAATATTCAGCTTTTCCCTCGAAAGATATATTTGATAATACTATTGCATTGTTTTCTTCAATTTGTCAAAAGAATTTAGAATTAGATAGCACAGTTTCAACAAAGCTACCAAAGTATATTAAAACAGACAGACAAAGATTAGATCAAATCCTTAGCAATCTTTTATCTAACGCTGTAAAATTTACTAACAAAGGAAAAATTAAGCTCAACGCTTATGTTGATAACGAGCAAGGTAATAATAGCAAAAAGCCTAATGATGATTTTGTAAAAATAAAAGTTGAGGTATCGGATACAGGAGTCGGAATTCCACGTGAATCACAGGACAGCCTTTTCAAACCATTTAGCCAGGTTGAAGATGAGGACGTCAGGACTATCGAGGGAACCGGCTTGGGATTATCAATCTGCAAAGAGCTTACGCAAATTCTTGAAGGTGAGATTGGTGTTAATAGCGTTGAAGGAAAAGGCAGCACTTTTTGGTTTACTTTTATTGCAGAAAAAGCTTCAAAAGATGAAATAAAAACCGGCAGTAAAAAAGCTTCCAGGTCTAAAGTTAAAGTTAAGCCCCTTAATGTTTTGCTTGTAGATGATAAAAAAATAAATCAAACTGTTGTAACTATTATGCTGAATTCACTTGGACATAAAGTTACATTAGCTAATAATGGCAAAGAGGAATTGAAAGTGTTTAAGACTGATAAATTTGACTTAGTATTAATGGATATTCAAATGCCAGAGATGGATGGTATTACTGCTACAAAACTGCTTAAGCAAAAACACAAATCTACACCTCCTATTGTTGGGTTAAGTGCAAATGCTTTTGAGGGCGACAGGGAAAAATACATGAGAATGGGCATGGATGAATACCTAACAAAACCTATAAAAAGCGAGGATTTCAATAATATGCTCGTGCGCCTGTTTTAACCCGGAATAACACAGTTAGCCCAAGTTATTTCCATAATTAGATTTAATCACATATTTCTTCGGTACTGGCCGCCAACATCAAATAATGCGCTAGTTAGTTGCCCAATGGAGCAAAACTTTGTTGCTTCCATAATTCTTTCAAAAACGTTTTCATTACGCATAGCTGCCAATCTTAAGTCTTCTATTATCCCTGTTTGCTTATCAGCATGAAGTTTATGAAGATTATTAAGCATACTTAACTGACGTTTCTTTTCTTCCTCCGTTGATCGTATAACTTCTCCTGGAATTACTGTTGGAGAGCCATCAGATGATAAAAATGTATTTACACCCATTATAGGAAGCTGGCCGGTATGCTTTAAATGCTCATAATGCAATGACTCATCCTGAATTTTATTTCTCTGATACCCGGTTTCCATTGCACCCAATACGCCGCCTCTCTCTGAAATTCTTTCAAACTCAAGCATTACAGCCTCTTCAACAAGTTCAGTTAATTCTTCAATTATAAATGAACCTTGCATTGGGTTTTGATTTTTTGCCAGGCCATATTCCTTGTTTATTATAAGTTGAATAGCCATTGCACGCCTTACAGACTCTTCTGTAGGTGTTGTAATAGCTTCATCATAAGCATTGGTGTGCAATGAGTTACAATTGTCATAAACTGCATATAACGCTTGCAATGTAGTGCGTATATCATTAAATCCTATCTCCTGTGCATGTAATGAGCGGCCTGACGTTTGTATGTGATATTTTAACTGCTGCGATCGTGAATTTCCGCCATACTTGTTTTTTATGGTTTTTGCCCAAATTGTACGGGCTACTCGGCCTATAACGGAAAATTCTATATCAATTCCATTAGAAAAGAAAAATGACAAATTAGGCGCAAACTTATTTATATCCATACCTCGTGAAAGATAATACTCAACGTAAGTAAAACCATTTGCTAGTGTTAACGCCAGTTGAGTTATCGGATTAGCACCTGCTTCAGCAATATGATAACCGGAAATTGAAACAGAGTAAAAGTTCCTCACATTATTGTTGATAAAGTATTCTTGCACATCACCCATTAGTTTTAAAGAAAAGTCGGTCGAAAAAATACATGTATTTTGTCCCTGGTCTTCTTTTAAAATATCCGCCTGAACAGTACCTCTGACAACAGATATGGTTTCCGCCTTGATTTTTTCATAAATATCTTTTGGCAGAACATCCTCACCTGATACCCCAAGCAACATCAATCCCAAACCATCGTTTCCTTCAGGTATATTTCCGTGATATACAGGCCTTTTGATTCCTTTTTCTTTGTAAATCCCTGCTATCTTTTTATCAACTTCCTTTTCCAGGTCATTCTCTTTTATATAAACTTCACATTGCTGATCTATAGCTGCATTTAAAAAGTAACCAACCATTATCGGAGCAGGGCCGTTTATCGTCATTGATACTGATGTGTTTGGATTCGCCAGATTAAAGCCTGAATATAGCTTTTTAGCATCATCCAGACAGCAAATAGATACACCGGAATTACCAATTTTACCATAAATATCAGGCCTGGAGTCAGGATCATTGCCATATAAGGTTACCGAATCAAATGCTGTTGACAACCGTTTTGCCGGCATATCTTTTGACAAATAATGAAACCGCTTATTTGTTCTTTCCGGGCCGCCTTCACCTGCAAACATCCTCGTTGGGTCTTCACCCTCTCTTTTAAATGGAAACACCCCGGAAGTATATGGGTACTCTCCGGGAACGTTTTCTTTTAAACTCCACTTTAATATATCGCCCCAGCCCTTATACTTTGGAAGCGAAATTTTTGGAATGTTTAAATGTGATAGGGTAGTAGTGTGAGTTTTAATTTTTATTTCTTTTTCTCTTACTTTAAA
>PWND01000230.1 GCA_003557965.1 Bacteroidales bacterium
ATCCATTCGCTTTATTGTTGGAAATCTTGCGGCATTAGAACAATATGAGGCCAGACTCAAAGTCGGTATAGAGGATATGCTTGGTTACTTTATCGATGATGACTTTGTTTGGGAGTTTGAGACAGGCCCTGATTTTGAAATGGTTCCAAGGTCCGTAAAGCTGAATTCGCTCAGTGATTTTGCAATTTTCTCAAATACCTTAATTGATAACTCCGGCAACACAAATATTATTGGTGACTTAGGAATCATTCCTGGTACGGTATCACATATCACAGGTGATCCATTAAATGTTGATGGAAACGTTTATGCAGATGGTGCTGACCCGATACATATTATAAACCCAATTCTGGTTAAAGGTCAAAATGATTTGTTTGCTGCGTATTTGTTTGCTGAACAAACGACCAACCCTGCTCCACAGCCTGTTTCCGGAAATGAATTTACTCCAGGGATTTATTATATTGATGATTTTGACATCAATACAAACATCACACTGGATGCAGAGGATAACCCCAATGCTTTCTGGATTTTCAAGGTTTCTAACGATCTGACAGTTGCAAACAATATAGATATCGAACTCACAAATGGAGCCCATGCCAATAATATATTCTGGCAGGTTGGCAACAATGTTACAATTGGTGAAGGAGTTACGTTTAATGGAACCATCATGGCTAATAATGATATTGAGGCAAATAATGGAGCAATAATAACAGGCCGACTGATGGTTAAAGAAGGTGCTATTCATCTTCATGCAAACACCATCCAAATTCCATAATGTTGCAACAGATGCTTCAAAATCATTAAAAATTTGAAATATGAAAACAGATCAATATATATACTCAAAAAAAATAGCGATGACAACACCAAGGCGTTTTATGAAATACATCATCAGTATTGCATTGGTTATGATGGTTTTTTGCAACTTCTTTAGTTTCAAAGCCAATGCGGCTGAATCAGAAGATCAGGCAAGCTATGCTGATGCCAGATGGTATTTTGGTCTGGCTGGTGCTGCAAACCTCAACTTTTATGAAGGGACGACGCACCGTCTGACCGATGATTTGCTCTTACCTGCCACCTTCCATGATGGATTTGGTTTAAAGCCTTATGCGTCAGCATTATTGGAATACCGTTTTAATGAAAAATGGGGAATTAACTTTCATCTTGGTTATGATGGACGCGGTGGTGTATTTGATGCAGTAATGGCTCCGTGTAATCTGGAATCTGAGCTTGAAACGAACCTGGGTTATCTGGTTATTGAGCCATCTTTGCGGTTTGCTCCATTCAGGTCTGGCCTTCATTTGTTTGCCGGTCCGCGTTTCAGTACAAACCTACAGAACGAATTCATCTACAAAAGGGAAATGCAGAGCACACAACCTGGTGATTACCTTGAAGTCGAAGATGAATGGAGTGAATTAAACGAAAGCTTTATTTCTTTCCAGATTGGTGCAGGATATGACATTATGTTGTCTTCCCCTGAGAATCAAATCAAATACGTATTAACTCCATTTATTTCATTTCACCCCTATTTTGGGCAGGTTCCCAGAAACATAGAAACCTGGTCGATCACTACAATACGAGCAGGTATTGCTCTGAAGGTTGGACGTGGGTCAAAAGTGGAGCTTCCTGAAATTGTTGATGAACAGCCAATTGTTGAAGTGGTTGAGGAACCCGAAGAGCCTGTTATTACTGAGCCTCCTGTTTCTTTTAGTGCCGTTGCACCCTTGTCAGAAGCAAGTGTGATTAGCAATGAAGTATATCCTCTGAGGAACTATATTTTCTTTGATGCTGCAAGCACTTCTATTCCTGGCCGTTATAATTTAATTAGTCAGGCTGAAGCACTGAGGTTTCGTGAAGATGGAATGAAGTCTCTATCCGGTGTAAATCGTAACGATCACACAAGAAACCAGATTGTTGTTTATTATAACATACTGAACATCCTGGGTGATCGTATGCGCAACAATACAAACACCACGATTACTCTCAATGGATCATCTGCAGGACAAGGACAAAATGTTGGCAAACAGCAAGCAGAAGCTGTGAAAGATTATCTTGTATCGGTCTTTAATATCGAACCAAACAGGATAACAACAACAGGTTCTGACTGGCCTCAGACCCGTTCTTACAGACATGATCAGCAACCTAATGCCGATATGCGTCTCGATAGTGACAGACGTGTGGAGATCCTGACTTCTAGCGCAGAGCTTCTGATGGTTGAAGAAGCAACGATGTCCGGCATATTAAAGCCTGTTTTGTTTTCCTGGGATGATACGGACTATACAAAAGACCATATTGTATTTAGCCTTACTAATGCTGAAAGATATATGGAGGAATGGCATGTAACACTTATCGGACCTGATGGCGACCAGCTTGAGTTTGGACCATATAGATCAGGAAGCGAACGTGTGCCTGGTGCTGATGTCATTGAAAAAGCCGGAGCAGGTAGGTATGCTGTTCAGATGAGTGGCGTTTCCAAAGAAGGTCTCGAGCTTACAAGAGAAAGCACAATAACAATCCGCCCTGAGCTTCTTCTCGAACATAATGTTATGCATTTCAGTATTCTCTTTGACATAAATATGTTTGATATTCCTTTCCTTTATGAACGTTATTTGCAAGATAATATAGCTCCTTTTATCCCTGAAAATGCAAATGTCATTGTCCACGGACACACGGATGTTTTAGGCGATCCCGTTCATAATCATGCATTGTCATTGCAACGTGCAAACAAAGCAAAAGACTTGATTGAAAGTGCTCTGGCCAGCTTAGGAATTACAGGCACAAGCTTTGAAGTTTATGGTTTTGGTGAAATGAATAAAGAGGCCCCATATCCAAACCGCTTTCCTGAACAACGTTTCCATAACCGCACAGTGGTTATTGATATTGTTCCGAGATAGGGTTTTTAATTCTGTTTGCCTGGTTTAGGCAAAGTTTTGTTTTCTGAGAAGAGTCGCGGCCCATAGCTTTGAGTTGCGACTCTTTTTTTGCTGATTGGTGACACCGAGCTGTCATCAGCCAGTCTTCTTGCTTTCTTTGCTATCTTTGCAAAAAAACAACCATGTCCGGAACTGCACAACTGTCTTTTGTCCCACTGGATGCCTGGCTACCGCTGTATCACAACTTTTTGGTCGTTGCAGGCCCCTGTAGCGTAGAGAACAGAGAGCAGCTGGAAACAACAGCCAGAGGACTTGCACAGCTGAAAATGGTACCGGTTTTGCGGGCAGGTGTCTGGAAACCCCGTTCCAGACCCGGGCATTTTGAGGGAATCGGCGCAGCTGCGTTGCCATGGCTGCAGGAAATC
>PWND01000146.1 GCA_003557965.1 Bacteroidales bacterium
TTCCCATAGCTCGGATGATACTTGCCACCGTTGCGGCTGATGGTTCAAGTTCTTCGGCTGATGCGGTTGCAAGGCTGGAAATCCCTTCAGTCATATTCTCAATCTCACCAACAGCAAAACCCATCTTGGCAAGCTGTGTCATCATTTCTGCAACCCCGTCAGCACCGTACTTAGATGCACCACCCACTTGTATTGCTATCCTTGAAAGTCGTGCCAATTCATCTGCTGTTGCTCCTGAAATAGCAGCAAGGGTTCTTATACTTGAATCAAATTCTTTTATAGCACCTACAGCACCTCTAAAGGCTCTTACAAGGCCGTAAACTCCTAATCCGAAACCAAATACTCCTGCGATCTGGTTTGCAAATCCTAATGTCCTTTTAAATGCGTTTCCAAGCTCACCTTTGCTTTGGACAAGCTGCCTGTTTGCATCTTTAAGATTTCTTGTTGAAACATTTACTGTTCTGAGAGCGTTTTCGTACTCCCTTAGCCTACTTGTAGTTCTTTCTTTTTCAACAGATGCTCTCCTTAACTCTATTCTTGCTTCTCTTACCGCAGTTCTTTCCTTTTTGTATGCTTCTGTTTGTTGCCATATTTCAATTCTACGTCTGCGCTCGGCCATGTTAAGCCCCCTTAGCTGTTCTATCCTTTCCTGAACTGGCTTATTGGCTGCTCTTAATGCCTGCGTTGCCTTCTTGAACTCGTCATTTGCCCTGGACTGAACATTTCTTGTAAGGTCAATCTGATCTTTTAATGATTTTTGCGCTTGCTCGGCAATGGCAAGATTAGTTCTCAGGGTTTTACCCGTAAGTTCAGCACCCTCAATAAACTCATTGAGTGTTGCTGCGGCCTTTTCCAGTTCTCCTCTGAACAGGCTTGTTTCTGCCCCTATGCTTACTATTACGTCGCTCATCTGTTACAGTTAATAGTTTGAAAAAATTGTCTGTAGTCATCTCCCATGCTTCGTTGTAACTCAGACTGTTATGTTCGGATATATGTACACACCACTCAACCCATTTTTTCTCAATATCCATTAAGACCTTATCAATAATTTGCTCGCCTACTTGTTTGCCGCTTCCCCCAAAGTATCTGCTGTAACTTCTTCGTAGCTTTTCAAAAAGCCTGGAAGAGAGGTTGCGGCTAAGGAGAAAAAATCGGACATCGAGTACCCTTCTGCTGCCCAATCGGCTGCTTTTTCCTTTGCCAGTTCTTCATCCCATTTGGTAATATCTTCATCATCTGTAACAAGAAACAGGCTGCATATCCTGAGTACAATGTGTTCTCTTTCGTCAACACGGTCTGCTATTCCTTTCATCAGGTTATAGACTTTGACAGATGCATCTGCAATCTTATTCTTATTCAAATCTTCAAATGATGCTTTCAGCTTTTCAAACATTTTCTGCATATCAAAGCCGTAAAAGAACTCTACTTCCATCCTGTCAAGGGCTTTAAACCTTTCGATGGTAAGCTCCCTGAGAAACTTGTACTTTTTGCCGTTTGCCTCTATGTAGGGCTTGTCAAAATCAATCCTCTTTGTTGACATAAATATTAAATATTAAAATTATTATCATGTTCAGGCTTACAATTCCAAGCCATGTTATTATTCCAAAATAATTCCATTCCACAAAAGGTAGCATCCCCCACAATGAAATCTGCCCCGTAAAGCAAACATTACATAGCCCCAAAGGCTTTTTAAGCCACTCAGGGAGCTTTTCTGTGGCAAGAAGGTATCTTTTGTACTTCCACAGAATATCGTCCATTAGGATGCCTGTAAATGCATAACCGATAAATGCGAAAAATATACCTGAGTAAATCATACGGTCACAATTTCAGGTGGACAATATGTTGACATATATCTTACATTGAAATCAAATGCTGCCACATCGTAAGGTGGGCTTACGTACTGCTTGCCATCCCTGTAACCGTACCTGTTAAATATGGCCGGTGTTTTATGCTGCATCCCTGCCCTTATAAAGAACACTTCGTTATCAAACCTTTTAGGAATGCAGTTCATTATCTCTCTTACGCAATCGTCGTAGTCAATATCTGTAATTTTCTTAAAGTTCATCCACACCACAAGCCTTACATGGGTCTGATACCTGTCGTATCTTGGGCTTCCAAACAGTTTAACAGTTCCATGATCTTCCCAATAAACGATTGACTTTTTTTTGTCATCGGGTACTGCATCCTGATATGCATTTCCGCTCCTGTCGCCAGGAATCCATTGCGTTTTATTCAACACAGGATAAACTATACCCAACAGATTTTCCTTAAAAGAATAATCCAGACCTGAATTTACCTGATCAATAATTTTCCTTATCATGTTATGGATATATGTTCTACGTCGCCTTCAAACTGCTGCTTAATGGCTTCAATGATTTTACTTTTTTCTGCATCTGATAACTGGATAATTTTTTTGCCTTGTTGCTCTGTTACCCATTTTGCCACATCAAGGTTTGATGCAGGCTTTTGATCTGACCTTCTTTTGGATGCGCCTTTAAAACTAATGTCAATTCTTGCATGATTTTCTGATGAAACACGATTAACTTCATCAAAATTATCAAACATTGAACCTGAATAGTGGTAGTCTTTGTATTCTGTTTGGAGGTTTTCTTTTCTTCTTCTTCTTGCCTGCGATGCAGAATATCTCCCATACAAACCACCATGCTCATCACGACCTGACTTAATCCTTTTCTTCAGCGTATCAACAACCATATCCCTGCCCTTTTCCACTGCCCTGATAAGAATTGTCTGTAGGTTTTCCTGTAAATCATCAAGTTTTGACATATTAAGGTCTCCTTATTCTTTGTCTTTTCTTCAAACAAAAGCAATCAGATTCTATAAGCATATTCTCAGAAATATACTTTACCATATCGTTGTATTTTCTCTCATAGTAGGATGCTGCATCCCTGAAGCTCTCAATATCGCCCATTGTGATGCGGTTAAGGTCATTTGAGCGTATCAAATCCCAGATAACAACACTTCCTGCCTTATACTGTATAGCAGTGGCAAATGACATAGCCATAGGGTTGGTAAGGAAATCTATTTCTTCATTACATATTGCCTTGTCCGTTCTGCAACGTATATCAATATTGAGTTGTAATCCTTTTGCGTAGTTGTGGCCCTTAGTGTCAATGTTGGCAATATCGTCAGTGTTAAAGCCCGCAATGTTCAGGTATTGCTTATAGCCCACTTCTTTAAATGTTGGGTATTGCGTATCGAAGGTAAACTTCGTACCGCATGTTGAGCATTTTATCCTGTTATTTGCGGCTGCCAGGCTGTTATCATGGTAAA
>PWND01000144.1 GCA_003557965.1 Bacteroidales bacterium
GTTGTTACCGGAGAAACACCAGAAGGTCCGGTGAGTATTATATTCATGGGGAATCCCCTTAATTATAACCATCCTGAACCTATGCGTGTTTGGCCATCCAATGCCAACAGGGGCACCGGTAATGTATTTATTAACTATTCTCCAACAAGAAACACCGACTGGTTACTTACTCCAGGCAATACTTATCGTCTAAAATACAGGTTATTGATAAAAAATGGAATTATAAGTCCTGAGGAAGCTGAAAGTGCATGGAAAGAATATTCCAGTCCTCCTCATGTAACCTGGGATAAAGTGAACCGACCTAATTAATTTTATAATAGATGGTAGATTAATTTTGTTTAAATCAACCATGTAATTTGACAGACTAATGAACATACTACAAAAACAACTTAAACTTATGAAAAATAGAAGTTTTTATTTATTGTTCATACTTGTGATATTCGCATTAGTAAATGGATGTAAAGAACCAGAAAAAACTCACTTTACCGGACAGGCCGGTGAGGTCAAACTAATAACTCTTGCTCCAGGGCATTTTCATGCATATCTTGTCCAGAAAGATATGTACGATCAGGTTGACTCCACGGTTCATGTATATGCTCCTCCAGGTTCTGAAGTTGAACAGCACGTTTCTATGATTGAAAATTACAATAACCGTGATTATAATCCGACATTCTGGGACCTGGTTGTTTATACCGGAGAAGATTATCTGGAAAGAATGCTGGAAGAGAAAAATGGTAATGTTGTTGTGCTGGCTGGCAAGAATCACAATAAGTCAAACTATATAAAAAGTTCAGTTGAGAAGGGTCTGAATGTTCTTTCTGATAAACCAATGGCAATAGACTTAAAAGATTTTGATCTTTTGAAGAAATCTTTTGAATCAGCCGAAAGGAATAATGTTCTTCTTTATGATATTATGACTCTGCGGTATGAGATTACCTCTATACTTCAAAAGGAGATCATGTCACTTCCGTTACTCTTTGGCACACTTGAAAAAGGTAGTCCAGAAAACCCATCATTTATAACAGAAAGCAAACATTACTTTTTTAAATATGTATCGGGTAATATTCTGCGTCGTCCACCATGGTTTTTTGATCCAGGTCAGAGGGGTGAAGGGTTAGTTGATGTCGCTACTCATTATGTTGACTTTATTCAATGGTCATGTTTTCCTGATAAAATAATTGATTATACAACTGATATTGATATGATCTCTGCGAGCAGATGGTCAACCCCATTAACTAAAAGGCAATTTGAGAGTATTACCGGAGAGGTTGGTTTTCCGGATTACCTAAATGAATATATTGATAATGACACTCTTCTGCAGGTTTATGCTAATGGTGAAATGAATTATAGCCTTAATGATGTGCATGCCCGGGTGACTGTTAAATGGGGTTTTACCGCACCTAAAGGTGCCGGTGATACATTTTATTCACTTACCAGAGGGAGTAATGCCAATCTTATTATAAGGCAGGGAGAGGAAGAGAATTATAAGCGCGTTCTTTATATTCAACCATCATCATCACCCAGTATTAATAATTTTGAAGAAACGCTGTTAAGGGAATTCAAAAAAGTTCAGGAAAAGTATCCTGGAGTTGAATTAAAGGAACTGGATGGTTTATGGAAAGTCTTTGTTCCGGAAGATTATTACATTGGTCATGAGGCTCACTTTGGGAAAGTTACAGATAAATACCTCCATTTTCTTATTGAAGGAAAACTGCCTGACTGGGAAGTACCTAATATGATCGCCAAATATTATACCACAACAATGGCACTTGAACTGGCCATGGAGACAAAATAAAGAAAAAACGGGCTGAAAAGTAAATGCAGAATGAGAAGTTCATACTTTAGGAAACTTTTGTGAAAAATCCTCTAAACTTTTGTAAGGAGAATAATATTTAGCATCGGCTTACAAAAACCAATAAGCCAAAAACCAAGCTTTTCTTGTCCACTATATCCAGAAGGCATGGTGGGCTTAGTAGAGAACTAAATGTGAAAACACCTGCGCAGGCAATTGAAAAATGGTTTGATATGAAACCGGAAATTTTTAAACAAAAACCATTTTAATTCAAAAATAAAATTTAGCTTTGAAAAATAGTAATGAACCAGATTTTCATAAACAATCTTGTGAAACTTGACAGATAATGATACAATACTGAAAAAATGAAAAAAGTACATCTCTGCTCTCATTTTTTGTACATTATGGTAGTCACAAAGAAACTGGTAATTATAATTATTTCAAATATTCAAGACATAAAATCACCAATGCCTGTTAATAACCGGACATTGGATAATAATTTAATTCTATTATTAATAAAGATACTACGTTTTTCCTTTTTAGAAAAAATCCCTTCGGGGTAAAGTGAAGTTCAAAGTTCAAAAACAAAATATCGTTAACATGTTATCATTAATGGCTTTTTAAGCACCTATTTTAAATTCTTTTAAATTTAAGACTAATATGCAAACCAAATATAACCGTAGGAATTTCCTCAAAAAGTCAGCAACTACCGGGTTATCCATAGGGTTAAGTTCGACTGCTTTTTCTTCTTTTTCAAGTGTATATCCTAAGGATGATGTGCCTATTGGGATGATAGGTTTGGACACATCTCATTGCATTGCCTTTACAAGATTGATAAACAATCCTGATGAAGAGGCCACAAAAGGCTATAGGGTCGTAGCCGCATATCCCACCAAAGGCAGTGCTGATTTGCCTGCTAGTATAAACAGGCTTGAAGGCTTTACTGAAGGAATAAGCGATATGGGTGTGGAGATAGTAAATTCCATTGAAGAGCTATTAAAAAAAGTAGAAGTGGTTCTTTTAACATCTGTTGATGGTCGCAGGCATTTGGCAGAAGCTTTACCTGTATTACAAGCAGGCAAGAGAATGTTTATTGATAAGCCTGTTGCGGCATCACTGAAAGATACCCTTGCTATTTATAAGGCCGCCGAAGAGTATAAAGTTCCTGTTTTTTCTTCATCTTCTCTACGATGGTCAGTCAACGCCTATGCGCTCAGACGTGGTGAACTTGTTGGAAGAGTTCTTGGTGCAGATACCTATGGTCCAGCCACCATCGAGCCTACTCACCCTGATCTATTCTGGTACGGGATTCACGGTATTGAATTGCTTTACACTGTAATGAATACCGGATGCAAAGAAGTAATAAGGGTTCATCAACCGAATACCGACATTGTTGTGGGTACTTGGGATGACGGACGACTCGGTTCATATCGTGGAGGCAGATCAGGCAGAATAAGTATTAATGGAATAGCCTTTGGATAAAATGGCGTACATGAAAA
>PWND01000038.1 GCA_003557965.1 Bacteroidales bacterium
CTGTAATGTGAGGTTTCGAGCGGATTCGAACCGCTGTAAGAGGTTTTGCAGACCCCCGCCTAGCCACTCGGCCACGAAACCATTTTGTTTATGGAATTGCAAAGTTACTGCTTATTGATGACTTATCAAAATATTTTTTTACAACATGGTTCTCTGTCAGGAATATGAGTTTGTTGGCCTCGCTCTTATATCATGCTGTATTCAAAACATATAAGCTCATTTGTATTCTTAATAAAATTAATTCGTGATGGAAAAATAACTATATTTGCAGATTGCAATAACTATATATTGTAGCTTTGCAAGGTTTTATTGAATAAATTTCATGTTTCAATTCTATGATTTATTTTTTGAATAAACATACGCAATATTATTTTTGTTCTATTATACCAAAACAGTTCAAAACTTTTTATACATCCCGGTTTTCGGGAACAATGTAACTGGTTCGAAGCGGGGTATTTAACATGTGATGAATGGTTTTGGCAAGTTCTCTCATAAAGGCGGAGATCAATTTAAATAATTAAAAACGGATGAATATCAAATACTTAGGCTCAATTCTAATTTTGCTTTTAGCAACAATAGTAACTGCCTCTTTTTATATTGAAGTTCCATACATAATAAATACAAAAGGGATTATATATCCTCAAAAAGAATGGAAAGTCAGGTCTTCAAGTGATGGCATAATTAAAAGTGAGCTAAAAGATTATTCAAATAATACTATCTCTCAATATTCAGTGCTGGAATTTCAAAGAGGTGATTTTGCAGAATTCCGTCTTAATAATGATATTTTCAAAAAGAAAAAAATAAACAAAGGCGATACTATTGGCATTATCAATTCCAATGAAGAAATCAGGAGGTTGGTAGAGCTAAAGGGCGACCTGGAATCGAAAGAGCAGCTCTTAAATGTTTATCTTGCAGGTGCCAAGGCTGAAGAACTGGAAGTAGCTAATAAAAAACTAACTCTTGCACAACAGGAATATTCAACACAAAAGATAATAACTGACAGAAACAGAACACTGCATGAAAAAAAATATATTTCTGATGAAGTCTTTGAGCTATCATTAAATCAGTACAAAAAAAAGCTACACGAATATGAAATTGCAAAGGCTGAATATAAAGCATTAGCAAGTGGTGCAAAGCCTGAGCAAATTGCTTACCTGAGATCTAACATTAGTGCTATAGAAGCTCAAATATCGCAACTTCATGAAAGAGTAAAGGCTTTTAGTGTTTTAGCACCTTTTTCGGGTATCCTTTTAAGGCAGCACAATTATAATAATGAAGAAGTAATTTTAAAAATAGCTGATGTTGATAATTATATTGCCGTTTTCCCGGTGGAATTATCTCTCTTACAATATATTAAAATAGGACAGCCTGTACAACTGGTTTCCGAAACCAAAAATAAAGAATACAATGCCAGCGTTATTTCTTTTGACAACAGGGTGCAAATGATAAACTTTCGTCAAAATATCTTTGTTACAGCTAAACTGGAAAAAACTGACAATCAAACAAATACCCTGATACCAAATATGGTTGTAAATGCAAATATAGATTGCGGCAAGATAACAGTTTTTGAATATGTAAAAAGGTTTTTTAGAAATACAACACAAAATTAAAATTCATTAATGCTAAGGCTTGAACGTAAATATTTAGTTCCTAATTACGCAATGGATGACCTGAGAAACAGGATACTGCCATTTGTAAGGCCTGATATATTCGGCAAAACCTCTCAAAACGGGGTTGCGCCTGAATATGTAGTCAGAAGCATATATTTTGACAGCATTAACCTAGACACATATCTTGAAAAAAAAGAAGGGGTGTTGTTTAGAAAAAAATTCCGCTTAAGAGGCTATGGTAATTATAGTGAAAACAAAGAAGTTGTTTTTGAAATAAAGAAAAAAATTGAAAACAGGATCAAAAAGCACAGGGCATTTTCGAGCTTTTCAAACATCGGCAAACTTTTAGAGACCGGGAACCTGGAAAAATATATTTATAACAATAATGGCTCCACTTCATCACTCGATGATGCTAAAAGATTTTTTTTTCACATAAAAAAAAACCATTTTGCACCAACCTGTAAAGTAGTGTATGAAAGAGAAGCGTATCATGGGAAATTTGATGCTGATGTAAGGATTACTTTTGATAAAAATATAAGAAGCCAAAATTACCCGGTAGTCCAAAACTTATTCGAAAATGATAAGCTTGCATACTTATTTAAAGAGCATTTTATTTTGGAAATAAAATATTTCTCTCACACTATGCCAGTATGGGCTAAATCAATAATTCAAGAGTTCAAGCTAAGGCATGAGGCTTTATCAAAGTACGTAATAGGGTTTGATGCAGCTAAAGAAAATACTATGGGAAGAATTTTAAATTAGTTTTATTGAAAATTATATTTAGAGATATAAAATAATAAACCTTGATATGAATCATGATTTTCAGGAAATATTTGTTTTTAACATAACAGTACAGGATATTATTGGGAATATTTTTGTGGCACTGATATGTGGGATAACAATAGCCTTAGTTTACAGATATACTTACCGTGGATTAAACTATTCTGCGGCATTTACAATTTCCTTAATAATGCTAACTATGATAACAGCAATCGTTATCATGGTAATCGGCAATAATCTTGCACGGGCCTTCGGTTTGGTTGGGGCAATGTCAATAATAAGGTTCCGAACAGCTGTTAAGGATGCATCTGATATAATGTTTATATTTTTTGCTCTTACAATTGGCCTGGCTGCCGGGGTTAAGTTATATGCCATTGCTATATTCGGAACCATAATTATAAGCCTGGTTTACTTTGTAATAATAAGATTCAATTTTGCATTGCCAAAAAGCCGTGAATTTCTTATGCAAATCAGCACTAAAAGCAACCTGCTGCCTGACAGCCCGTTTTATGATGTTTTTAATAAATACTGTAAAAAACAAAAGCTCGTAAATGTAAAATCAGTTGGCGAAGAGCTAAACGAGATAATGGAGTTTTCGTACTACATCAGGCTAAAAAATGAAAACAAAAGCACTGAGCTGATAGCTGATATTAAAAGAATTCCAGGTGTTGAAAACGTTAACTTGTTCTTTGATGAAACCTGATCGGGTTTACACTAAAAGACTCTACCTAATAATGTTTAATTTCCTTGAAATTTTTGCGTTTTCAGTTTGTACTATTAAAATATAAAACCCCTTTTCGTAGCCTGCAGAGTTTATATAAGCCTCTTTTGAATTTATATTTGAGTATACTGACACAATTTGTCCTCTA
>PWND01000156.1 GCA_003557965.1 Bacteroidales bacterium
GGAATAGTAAGAAGAGATACAACGTGGATGAGTGCTAAAGATACCATATTTAAGGATAAACGATATCCAATAGATTCACTGCCTTATGTCCCGTTTAGTGAAGGGAAAAGGTTTGAAATGGACGCCGGCAAAATCCAGCGGGGTTACTCTACAATTTCTGTTTTTGAAGCAAAAACCAAGCCTGAAGATTATATGATAGGACTTAACTACAAGGTTTATTATACAAGAGAAGACGGCCTTAGAGTTGGGTCAATGCAAGAATCATCAGTTGACGGTAACTGGGAATAACATTTTATTTTTATAACAATATCTGGCCATTTGGAAAAAGTAGTTAGCATTTTTGATAAATCTTTTCTGCATGGGTCAGGAAGCAATAACTTTTTATCCATCGAGCTTTCGCCCGGTGGATTTTCTTATTGCATCCTTGACGCTGAAAGATTTGAATATAAAGTATTAGAATCATTTTCGTATGGTTATAAACTGGATAGTGAAAATTCTCTGAATGCCGCAGAATACCTGGTTCAAAGTAATGCAATCCTTAACAGCAATTTTGATAAAGTAAGAATATCTTATACAACTCCGGATTTTGTGTTGATACCTGAAGAATTATATTTAGAGCAAAACAAAGAAAAATACCTTGAGTTTAATGCAAAGTTTGATACTAATAGCGACTTTGTTAATGTAGATAAACTTAATAACCTTAAAGCATACTCTGTTTACTCTGCTCCAGTTTTATTAAACGAAATTGCAACGAAGTATTTTCCTGGGTCAGTTATTAAACATTATGCAACTCCATTGATCGAATCAATAATGTATAATGTTGCTACAAATAATAATAAGGCTGATTTGGTTTTGAACCTAAACAATGAATTTTTTGAAATTCTTATTATTGAGAATAAGAAACTGAAAATTGTCAAAGCATTTAACTTTGTTACGATTGATGATTTAATGTACTATATATTCTTTACTCTTGAAAACCTTGGCCTTAGTGCTGAAAACATGAATTTAATCATTACGGGAAATGTTAGCATGGAGTCAGATTTATATCGTAATATAAAGCTATATTTCAAGAGTGTTGATTTTTCACCACGAAATGACCTGTTTAAATATTCAGAAAAATTTGAAAACATTCCCCATCATTATTTTTATACTCTGATAAATCTTAATTTATGCGGATAATTGGAGGACAATTCAAAAGAAGATTATTACCGGTAAATACAAAACTTAAAGTAAGGCCTACCACTGACATTGCCAAAGAAGCTTTGTTTAATATATTGAATAACTACTTTGACTTTACAGACATTGAAGTGCTTGACATTTTTGCAGGCACAGGAAGTATTTCTGCTGAATTTGCTTCAAGGGGTGCCCTTAATGTATTATCAGTTGATAATAATCTTAAATGTATATTGCATATAAACAATATTGTAAATAACTTTAATTTTAATAATTTTACAACAATAAAAAGTGACAGCTTGAATTTTTTGAATATCTGCAATGAAAAATATGATATTATTTTTGCAGATCCACCTTTTGATTATCAGCATACAGGAAATATTGTGGAAGCTGTTTTTAAAAACGAATTATTAAAAACTAACGGCTGGCTTATAATTGAGCATCCTGCATCTGTTAAGCTTAACGATAATGAGAATTTTTTTGATCATAGAAAATACGGAAAAGTAAATTTTAGCTTCTTTAAAAATAAAGAGTAATGAATATTAGAAAAGCACTATCTAATGATATTGAGCAAATTGTTGACTTTCAGCTGAGAATGGCAAGTGAAACTGAACAAATTGAACTTGATATCAACACTACAAGCAATGGAGTAAACCATATTTTCAATAATCCGGGATATGGTTTTTACCTTGTTTGTGAAAGTGACAACCAGGTAATAGGCTGTTTACTTATCCTTTATGAATGGAGTGACTGGCGCAACCACAAAGTAGTGTGGATACACTCTGTTTATGTAAAGCCGGAATTCAGAAAGAGAGGGATCTTTAAGCAAATGTACCATTTCGTCAGGAAATGGGCTGAAAGCGACCCTGAAATTGGGGGAATAAGGCTATATGTTGACAAAAACAATAAAAATGCGCAAAGCGCTTATGAAAAGTTAGGTATGAATTCCGACCATTATATTTTATATGAATGGATTAAGTAGTATCAGTAAAATTCTTTATAGATAACCAACAGATGAAAGAAGAAAAAATTGCATTATTTCCGGGGTCTTTCGATCCAATAACCAAGGGGCATGAATCAGTAATCAGAAGGGCAGTGCCACTTTTTGATAAACTCATTGTTGCTATCGGCATTAATATAGATAAAAAATACTTCTTTACTGTTGAGCAACGGAAGCAGTGGCTTATTGAAGTTTTTAAAAATGAATCAAAAATTGAAGTTATGGTTTATGAAGGCCTTACTGTTGATTTTTGCAAACAGGTTAATGCAAATTTTTTATTGCGTGGATTAAGAACATCAGCTGATTTTGAGTTTGAGAGGAGCGTAGGGCAGGTAAATAAAATGATGCTTCCGTCAATAGAAACATTATTCCTGCTGACGACACCGGAACATACAGCCCTGAATTCCTCAATGGTTAGAGATATAATAAGGAATGGGGGCGATGCATCTGAGTTTGTGCCTCAAGCTGTGGGAAAAGATCTCATCGCTTTTAAAAAATCTGATAATACCAAATAAAGCTGATTCCGGAAAATAATTTTATTTCTTCCCCGTTTTTGAAAAGGAAAAATATTAGAGAAAATGACCCCTAAATATTTCAAATTACTTTTATTTTTCTTAATTTGCCAACTATCTGTCTATTCTCAGTTTGATGTTACAATTAACGGAAAATTTCCAGGTGCTGAAGGTAAAACTGTGAGGCTTTTTGAATATAGTGATATGCTTACATACAGGCAAAACAAAATTGCCTCATACACAGTTGATGATGATGCCAGGTTTAAATTTAATATTCAAATATACGAGCCCCAGTATGTGTTTTTCAGGATTGATCATGCCAGGAATGGACTTTTTATTGAGCCGGGAAAAACCTATAACATTGAATTTGATTTTGTGGATTTTGATTTAATTGATAACAGGAGAAACCCATACCTTGACCCATTATACTTCCCATTTACAATTACTAATGAAAAACCTGACGGTATAAATGTTTTAATTGATTCGTTGGATAAACTAACAGATGATTTTTTATATGAAAACTTTTCAATAGCAAATCGTGGAAGAATGGCCGGCTTACTGGCTGATTTTAAAAACAGTACTAATGCCTTATTTGAAAATGTTGACAATGAGTTTTTTACGCAATATTATAAGTATAAGTTTGGTAAGTTAAATAATATTATTGCCCCAAAATCAAATAACGAAGTTGTGGCAAAATATTTTTTCGATGGTAAAATTCAATATAATAATATTGAATACATGGAATTCTTTAATAGTTTTTTCGAAAACTTTGTAATTCGGGGTAGCAGAAATATCAGGATACAGGATGTTGAATTTACAGTTAATGAATTAGCAAGCTATACTGCATTAATGGATTCTTTGGGTAAGGATACTTTGCTGAGAAATGAAGTCTTGAGGGAAATGGTTTTATTAAAAACACTTGATGAAATTTATCATGAGAGAGATTTTTCTAAAAGAAATATTGACAGTATTCTAAACCAGGTAGTTTTGCAAAGTAAGTTTCCAAGACATAAGCAAATTGCAGAAAACATTTTATGGTCAAAAAATTATTTATCCATTGGTAGCCCTGCACCTGATTTAGTATTAGAAAATGAAAAAGGCGAAAAATACAGTTTGTCAGATTTTTCAGGGAAATTTGTTTATATTAGTTTTTTTACTACCTGGTGCATCCCATGTTTAGCTGAACTGCCCGTTAAACAAGACTTATACGAACAGTATGGTGATTTTATTGAATTTATTTCAATATCAGTCGATCGGCATACATATCCATATTATAACTTCTTAAGACAAAATGATTATTCCTGGCGCTTTTTTCATTTTAATGATGATTTTAACTTACTGGATGATTACCAGGTACGCTCTTACCCGGTATTTATTCTGATTTGCCCTCAAGGAAATATTCTAAACTATCCAAGATTATACCCAAGTAATGCTATAGCCGGATATTTTGAAAGATTGAAAAGAATTTATTTCCAAAGCGATAGAAAAAACAGGCAAAGGCTTTATTATAACTTGAACAGGTAATAATAGTTAATAAATAGTTTTTTTAAGCTAAATAGTTTTCTATTAGATTTTTTAATGACAGGTATGTGTTACTCAAAGCATGGCTTATCTCTTGTTTGTTCTTCCAGTGTACTTCAGTTATTCCTTCTTCCTCCTGAGGTATAAGGTTTTCTGTACTAAGTGTAAACATTTCATACCACCATGTTTTTTTTAAAACTATACTTTCATCACGTGTGTGGTATATGTGATATGTATGTGAAACAAACCCTTTTATTTTCAAATCTTTTATTCCACATTCTTCCTTTACTTCTCGTATAGCAGCATTGTCAGGCTTTTCGCCGGAATCTGTTTTTCCTTTTGGTAAATCCCATTTGCCGTTTCTAAAAATGAACAGCAATTCATTCTTTTCATTTTGTACTATACCACCTGCAGCTTCAACTAAAGTAAAGAAACTGGCAAACTTCACGAAAAGCCGGTTGGTATTATTTCCAATAATATATAATGACTTGGCTTCTTTTGACTTTTTAAATGTTTCTAATTCGTTGTAAAAATTATCAAATATGCTTTCATCAGTAATAATAATTTCATTGCTGTTAATTTCAGGCCTTTTGTGATGAAAATTTATTTCCTTGTTATTGATAAAAACTTTATACATTTGCGGTATGAGTAATTTTTCTGAAAGAGAACTGAAAACTGCCCAATATTTATTACAAATTAAAGCAATAAAATTAAATGTGCAAAATCCATTTACATGGGCAAGTGGATTAAAATCACCAATATATTGCGATAACCGTAAAATACTATCCTTTCCAAAAGCACGGAAATTTGTTGCGCAAAGTTTATCTGAAATTGCTACTGAAGAGTTTGTTGAAGCAGATACAGTAGCCGGTGTTGCAACCGGCGGGATTGCTCATGGAGTATTAACAGCAGCAATTTTAAACAAGCCGTTTGTATATGTTCGTAGTAGTAGCAAAGGCCATGGATTGCAAAACCTTATCGAAGGACAGCTGGAAAAAGGCAGCAAGGTAGTGGTAGTTGAAGATTTGGTTAGTACAGGAAAAAGCAGCCTTGAGGCAGTTGATGCATTAAAAAAAAATGATGCGGAAATTCTTGGAATGATAGCTGTTTTTACTTATGGCTTAGAAGCTGCTGTAAAGAATTTTAAGGATTATAACTGCAAGCTGGTTACTTTAAGTAACTACGAGGCCCTGGTTCATCAGGCGAAAAAACTTAATTTAATTGAAGATATGGATGAGATTATGCTTAAAAAATGGAGTGAAAACCCTCATCTGTGGAGTGACGAGTTTTTAAAATTGAAAAATTAATATAGTATGGCAAAATATTCAAGTAATAAAACCACTGTAAATGCATCATGCTCAGAAGTTTATAATTTTATGTCTGACTTTAATAACTTTGAGAAACTAATGCCACCCCAGGTCCATAATTGGGAATCAGACACCGATAAATGTTCTTTTAAAATAGAGGGTTTATCAAATTTTTCCATGAAAATTATTAATAAAAAAGAGAATAACAGAATATCTATAGCATCTTTTGGAAATAATCCCGTTGACTACTACCTTGATGTTTTTTTTGAACCCGTTGATGATAATAGCTGTAAAGTTTTGATAGAGTTCGATGCAGAACTAAATTCATTTATGAGAATGATGGCGGATAAACCATTGAAAAACTTTGTAAATATGCTGGCAGAAAAGCTTAAAGAACTATATCAGTAAACTTCACATTACAATAAATACTCTACTTCTTTAAAAGCAAATTCCGAAACATTTTTTTCGGAAGTTTGAATTTTTAGTTTTCCATGCTCGGAAATACCCGTTATTATTCCCTTAAACACTTTATTATCCTTAATGAATTCGTTTTCCTGGTTTATTAAATATAAATGATTGTGATAGCTTTGGTTAATTTGTGAATACTTCTGCTCTGTTAACTTTGAGTGCCATTTTTTCATGTTATTGCAAAGCACTGATGCACAATGAAATATCTCTGTTTCTTTATTTGATATAAGTTTTAATGATGTCGGATTCTTAATATTTTCAGGGAAAATGGTTTGGTTTACGTTTATTCCTATTCCAATAATAGTAGTTTTTATGCTACTGTCATAAATTGAGTTTTCAATTAACATGCCGGATACTTTCCCATTATTAACTATAATATCATTAGGCCATTTAATATAAACTTTTGACTTGTTTTCCAATAGCTGCTCTATTGTTTCTCTTATAGCGAGTGATGTAAGCATATTCAGATAGAACTGGTGTTCAATTTCCAAAAAATCCGGATAAATAATAAAGCTTAAAGTAAGGTTCTTCTCAGCATCACTGCTCCATATGCTATTGGCTGCGCCTTTACCTTCATACTGGTTACTTGTCCATATCATTGTGCCATTGGAAAGCTCCCTCTCTTTTACTTGTCGCCAGGCTTCAAGGTTGGTAGAATCAACCTTTGGAAGAAAGATTGTATTTTCGCCAAAATTTATTGTTTTCACAAAAGAATGCTTGAGTGTATTATTTATTTTTAATATGTTCAAAAATAGTTATTTTTGCAGCTAATGACAAAACAAAGCTTTAAGAAAATTAACAAAATTCGCCATAAAGACATAATTTTCTTACTAAATGTTAATTTGTTCATTGTAAATTGAATGATTTTTACTTATTAATTAAAGAATGCATGCTGAAAGGAGAACATAAAGAAAAGTTTAGAAATAGCAATAATAAAAATAATATTGAAAAAACAGACGAAAATCAGTTAGTTGAAAATATTCGAAAACATATAATTGATGGTATTCAGGATAAGAAAGGCCTCGATATAGTATGTATTGACCTTCAAAAGATAAACAATAGCATCTGTGATTATTTCGTTATTTGTCATGGTACCTCCAACACTCATGTTGAAGCGATAGCAGGTGCAGTTGAGGATATGGTTAGAGATAATACCAGGATTAAACCTGCTTTAAGAGAAGGATATGCAAACGCTGAATGGATTCTTCTTGATTACCTTGATATTGTAGTTCACATTTTTCAGCAGGAGACAAGAGATTTTTATCAACTAGAAGCTTTATGGGCAGATGCCCCTATTACCAGGATAGATAACATTTAGATTAATAATAACCGGCAATATGCTGAAATTATACAAGGATGGAATAATGAGCAACATAAATAATGATATAAAAGAGAAAATTCAAAACAAGCAAGATAAGCAAGATAAGCAGAGCCCTAAAAAGAATCCGGGAAATAAGCCCCCATTAGATGATAAGAATAAAGGCAATGCTAAAAAGCCCGGGTTTAACTTTTACTGGATATATGCAATTTTAGCTGTTTTGTTTATTTTCTTACAGTTTTATAACTGGGGCGATGCTGCGGAAGAAATATCGCAGCATAAATTTGAAGAAGATATTCTTCGTTCAGGACATATTGATAAGCTCATCATAATAAACAGGGAAACGGTTGAAGTTTTTATTAAAGATGATGTATTAGAAGATGAAATATATGACGACTTACCTGATGGACTCAGGGGTGAGGATTCCGGCCCTCATTATATTTTTTCAATTGGATCAGTAGATTCATTTGACCCCATACTTAGGGAAGCACAAAAGGAGTTAGAAAGAGACAAGCGCTTTGATATATATTATGAGCAAAGAAAAGATTGGGCAACCGACATTTTAAGCTGGCTGATACCAATAGGCTTACTTATATTGTTCTGGATCTTTATTATGCGAAGGCTTGCTAAAGGTGGCCCCGGCGGGCAAATGTTTAATATCGGAAAATCCAAAGCCCAGCTATTCGATAAAGATACTCATGTAAAAGTTAATTTCAATGATGTTGCAGGCCTGGATGAAGCAAAAGTGGAGCTGATGGAAATTATTGACTTCCTGAAGAACCCCAAAAAATATACAAACCTGGGAGGAAAAATCCCTAAAGGTGCTTTGTTGGTTGGGTCGCCGGGAACAGGAAAAACATTGCTGGCAAAAGCCGTAGCTGGTGAAGCACAGGTTCCATTTTTCTCTCTTAGTGGCAGTGATTTTGTTGAGATGTTTGTTGGTGTTGGTGCATCAAGGGTGCGTGATCTGTTTAAGCAGGCTAAAGAAAAAGCACCATGTATTATTTTTATTGATGAGATTGATGCTATAGGCAGAGCCAGGGGCAAAAATCCGGTCACAGGTGCAAATGATGAACGCGAAAATACGTTGAATCAACTCCTTACCGAGATGGACGGCTTTGGCACAAACGTGGGTGTTATAATTCTTGCCGCTACAAACCGTGCTGATGTTCTTGACCGTGCTTTACTGCGTGCAGGAAGATTTGACAGGCAAATTCAGGTTGATATGCCTGACCTGGAAGAAAGAAAAGCAATTTTTAAGGTGCACATGAAGCCGTTGAAGTTTAAAGATGATGTTGATGTAACATTTTTAGCAAGGCAAACACCCGGGTTTTCAGGTGCTGATATAGCGAATGTTTGTAATGAAGCAGCACTTATTGCAGCAAGAAGAAACCGTAAAGCTGTAGAAAGACAAGACTTTCTCGATGCTATTGACCGTATAGTAGGCGGGCTTGAAAAACGTAATAAAATAATATCACCACAAGAAAAAAAGACAGTGGCATACCACGAATCAGGCCATGCCGCCGTAAGCTGGCTGATTGAGTTTGCCCACCCTCTTGTAAAAGTTACTATTGTGCCACGTGGCAAAGCACTTGGTGCTGCATGGTACTTGCCGGAAGAAAGGCAAATAACAACTTTTGAGCAAATGTTTGATGACCTTACTGCTACCCTGGGTGGAAGAGCCGCAGAAGATATTGTTTTTGATAAAATATCAACAGGTGCACTTAATGACCTCGAAAAGGTTACCAAACAAGCACATGCAATGGTAGCTTATTTTGGACTTAACCAAAAACTTGGAAACGTCAGCTATTATGATTCTAGTGGCCAGTCAGAATACTCATTTACAAAGCCTTTTTCAGAAAAAACTGCTGAAACTATTGATGAAGAAGTAAGAAACCTGGTAGAATCAGCATACAAAAGAGCTAAGAAAATCCTACTTGAAAACAAAGATAATCTTATTGAATTAGCAGAATCATTGCTGGTTAAAGAAGTTATTTTCAGAGAAGATATTGAAAAGATATTTGGCAAAAGGCCTTTTGATGATGACGAAAAACTCCTGTCAAGCCCTGAAAATGAAGTTCAGGATAAAGACAGTGATAAGGCTGGTAAGAATGAAGAGAAAGAAGAGAAAGAAGAGAAAGAAGAGAAAGAAGAGAAAGAAGAGAAAGAAGGGAAGAAGAAAGAAGGCGAGGAATCAAAGGCCGGTAAAGAGGGTGATAATAAGCCTGATTAATAACATGTAATAAGTTTTTAGAAAAAACACCTTAGCACAAATACTAAAATAATGCAGGACAGCACCTCAAAAGAAAAGGTTTTAAAGAATATCAGAAAAGCATTGATAAACTCAATGCCATCACCATATCCTGCTGAGGAAAACAAAATCCAGGCCCTTAAGCCATTAGAAGATGAAGAAAATCTTGACATTTCATTTGCTATGGCATTTAAAGATGTTAATGGCCAATTTGTGTATGTAAATGAAATTAATGAATTACTGGAAGGGATTCATACTATAATTAATAACAAGGGATTTGAAACGATATATTGTGAAATTTCAGAAATTAACAATTACCTCACACAAAAAGGAGTTAATGTTGTTTCTGATAAAAAAGATATTCCAAATTCTGATGTAGTAATATCCGACTGCGAATGCCTTATTGCCCGTTATGGTTCTATCGTTTTAAGCAGTAAGCAGCCCCTTGGCAGGAAGAGTATTGCCGGCCCGGAAAATCACATAATTTTAGCTCGTAATAATCAAATAGTGAAAGATATTAGCCAGGCATTTGATTATTTAAAAAGCAAATATGATAATGTTCTTCCGTCAATGTTTACTTTCGTAACAGGCCCCAGCAGGACGGCGGATATCGAAAAAACTTTAGTTATGGGCGCACATGGCCAAAAAGAATTATTTTTGTTTTTGTTTGAATAAATTTTTTTATGAAAGATAATTGGGAAAAAGTATATTCTTCAAGTTTTGAACATAAGGTAGGAATTGTTAAAGCAGTATTAAAAGATAACGATATAGAAGCTGTGGTTTTAAATAAAAAGGATTCGTTTTACTTAATAGGGGAGATAGAGCTGCATGTTAAGGCTGAAGATGTAATAAAAGCATTATCAATCATTGACAAGGAGGAACTGTGAGTAATCTTGTCACCAGGACAATAACAGGGGTGTTTTTCGTTTTGCTGATTGTTTTGGCAATTTTAGCAGGGCAAATATACTTTTCCATACTACTATTGTTTTTTAACATTATAGGCTTATGGGAATTCTACTCTTTGATTGAAAAGAAAGATGTTGCTGTTAGTAAATTGGCGGGTATAATCACTGGAACATTTTTATTTGTTTCCAATGCGTTAATAGCTTTAAATTATGCATCAAGAGAAGTCCTGTATTTTAATTTTTTATTTATATTTTTAATTTTCCTATATGAGCTTTACAGGAAAAATCCAAATCCGTTTAATAATATAGCATTTACTTTTTTTGGAATATTATACGTTGCTGTTCCGTTTTCATTGTTAAACTATTTTGCCAATCCGGAGTTTTTACCAAACACATACATATATGAGCTATTATTAGGCTTTTTTATTTTAGTATGGGTAAATGAAACCCTTGCTTATGTTGTAGGAATATCTTTTGGAAGGCATAAGCTTTTTGAACGGGTTTCTCCAAAAAAAACATGGGAAGGAGCTATCGGTGGCGGTTTATTTTGCATTGGAGCAGGATTGCTCTTATCTTATTTTTTCAGCAAAATCAGCATCACAGACTGGTTTATTATTAGTTGTATTGTTGTTGTTTTTAGTACTTATGGCGATTTATTTGAATCTATGCTGAAAAGAAGTACCAACACAAAAGACAGTGGAAGAATATTGCCAGGACATGGTGGCGTTTTAGACAGGTTTGATGGAGTATTCATGGCTGCTCCATTTGTTTTTATTTACCTTTTAATTTTCTTTTAACCAGATTAATCATGACAAAAATTCATAAAGAAGGCCTCACAAGTATATTAATAACATCTTTATTGGTTTTAGCAGCTATTGTTGTAATGCAACTTGTGTTTAACAGTTTTAAATGGTATCATTTAATAATATACCTGAGCTTATTGATTGTATGGGCGTTGGTGTTGTATTTTTTCAGATTTCCGTCAAGAATAATTGAAAACAACGACAACCATATATTGAGCGCAGCCGACGGCAAAGTTGTTGTTGTAAAAGAAGTATTTGTAAATGAATATTACAATTCAAAAAGGATACAGGTTTCTGTTTTTATGTCTCCTTTGAATGTACATTTAAATTATATCCCATTTTCAGGAGTTGTAAACTATTATAAATATTATCCCGGCAAATATATTTTTGCATGGGCACCTAAGTCTTCTGATATTAATGAGCGAACCAGTATGGTTATAGAAAAAGATAATCAAAAGTCTGCTTTAGTAAGGCAAATTGCAGGAGCTTTAGCCAGAAGAATTGTATGCTATTGTAATGAAGGTAAGGAAGTTAACCAGGGTGACCAGTTGGGTTTTATAAAGTTTGGCTCCAGGGTTGATTTGTTTTTGCCTTTAGATACAAAAATAAATGTAAAAGTAGGCGATAAAGTAACTGGTGGTAAAACGATTATCGGCACCTGGTAAAAACCTTACAGTATATTTTTTAGTTCAGATAAAGATCTGATAATATGAGTTGCCTGTACATTTTCTAAAACCTCAACGCCTTCATGAAAAGACTGCTTGTACCAAACCTGGTCTATTCCTGCTTTCGAAGCACCAAGTACATCAGCTTCAGCATCATCACCAATTACAATACATTCTGCAGGAGTTATACCAATTTTATTTAAAGCATATTCGAAAAACCTAATATCCGGCTTGAGGCATGAAGCATGTTCGCTTAGTATTACGTTTTCGAAATAAATGTCTAAACCGGATTTTTTGAGCTTAGGAAACTGGATTTCCTCAAAACCGTTGCTGATAATATGCATTCGGTAATTTTTATTTAAATACTCCAGAACATTCAAAGTATCATCAAACAGGGTAATATTTTCCGGGCTATAATCAATGTATAGAGCTGCCATTTTTGAGCCAACTGAACCGGAGTTGTCTGAAAACTGTTTTAATGTTTCGGTAAAACGGCTGTTGTTTAATTGTTGCTTATCAATTTCCCCATTTCTGTATTTATCCCAAAGCCCGTAATTTACAGTTTTATAAACATCAAGATATTCTTTAAAATCAGGAATTCCCTGCTTTTCAAGTTCAAACTCATTGTATAGCCTGTGTATAATTTCAACGGCATTTTTTCGGAAGTCCCATAAGGTTTGGTCAAGATCAAATAGCAGGTGAGTGTATTTCTTTTTTAATTGCATAAACGTTTTGTTGTTTTTGCAAAGATAATATTATTGAGGGGTTTTATAGAA
>PWND01000238.1 GCA_003557965.1 Bacteroidales bacterium
ATCTTTCAGGTGATAATAAACGAATGCTATATGTTCCACCTGGGTTTGCCCATGGTTTTTATGTCATATCAACATTCGCTATTTTTCAGTATAAATGTACTGATTTTTATACTCCAGAACATGAATTTTGTATTAAATGGAATGATCCATCATTAAAAATTAAATGGCCAATACCAAAAGGGATTAATCCAATAGTGTCTCCCAAAGATAAGAATGGAAATAGTTTTAATAATACACCATATCTTTAATCTGTTTGATGCTTAACTTGAATTGTATGCAGAATTCAGTATCAATTGTAATGACTACCTTTAATGGTGAACGTTACTTAAAAGATCAGCTCGATAGCTTTCTTAACCAAACTAGGCTACCTGATGATCTAATAATTTGTGATGATAACTCGACAGACTCTACAATTGAAATAATTAAGGAGTTTATAAGAATCGCACCATTTAATGTCCGATTATACAGAAACCGAAAAAATCTTGGCTATACCCGCAATTTTTCAAAAGCAATGTCATTATGTGATTCTGACATAGTGTTTTTAAGTGATCAAGATGATGTGTGGTATAAACGAAAAATTGAGGTAATTCTAAATTATTTTAATTTATATCCACATGCACAGCTATTAATACATGATTTAGAATTTTGTGATGAAGACTTAAATCCCATCGGGCAAACAAAACTTCAGCGAATCCAGAATATTTACAATCCAAATGAAAAGTTCGTTACTGGTATGGCTACTGCGATTAGAAATAAATTCTTACAAGTCTGTTTATCGATTCCGGATAACCCTTACATTACTTATGATAATTGGATACATGGATGTGCCGGCAAATTAAATATCAAAAGGATTGTGCCAGAGGTGTTATCATATTATCGTAGACATCCTGACAATACAACCTATCAATCATTATTAAATGTTCCTTATAAGACAACCAAGGATCATTTTAATAGTAACATTAAGTTAATTATTAAATCTAAAACTTTACCAGATTTGACTAAGTCGATTATGATTAATGTAGAATTTCGAAATTGGTTTAAAAATAATATCTCAACATTGGTGGACAGTTGTTATGGAAAAAAGGCCGACATTGAAAAAAATATAATCTCCTTAAACCGAAAAATTAGAATTGCCCAAAAGAGGGCAAATATACTTGCCTTAAACCGTCATCAAAGAATCTTACCTGTAATCAAGAATTTAATTGATGGCGGTTATAAGGAATTCAATGGTTTTATGAGTGCTTCAAAAGATATATTTTTTAATTAATGCAGTAAGTCTTTGATTATATTGCTATTGGCTGGCCATGAGTGAGTGTTAGTCTTATTAAGCGTAATAGTGGCATTTTCCTACTTTAAAAATGTAATATTTTACGATGGATATTTTATTATTTAAACTTATTTTGCGTGAAGCAGATATTGCGATTGCTTCGCAAAACTCTGACGGTTCCTTTGCTGGAGGCCATAACGGCCCATATTTTGATAAAGAAACTCCTGCAAGAAATACAGCTCATTGGCTTTTTTTGTTATGTCAAATCTATAGAAGAACGAATGTTTTAAAATATTATGAATCTGCTAACAAAGCAACTGATTATTTGCTTTCTGGCAAAGATAGGCCTGCAAATAAAACATTTATATGCAGAACGAACCCACTTAAGGATTGCACAAATGGGGTTATTGGACAGGCCTGGATTATGGAAGCTTTAATAGAGGCTTCTGAAGTATTAGGTAGACCAGAATGTTACGAGTTGGCTGAAGATTTGTTTTTATTGCATCCTTGGAGCGAGAAATATAAGATATGGCATAGGGTTGATCCAGATGGTTTGGTTGACAAGCCTGATTATACATTCAACCATCAACTCTGGTTTGGTGCTATTGCTGGATCTTTAAAAAACACGAAGAAAGCACAGAAGAGATCACTTGATTTCTTTAATTATCATGCCACAAAGGTCAGATTGTATAAAAACGGTGTTGTTTATCATCGATCTTCAATGAGACCTGGTAGCATTAATCTAAAAGACCTTGATGATACTATACGCTATTTAAAAGTAAAGGTTCATTGGTGGCTTCGAAGAAAGATTTGGCATAAGTCAGCAGGTTACCATGGGTTCAATCTATATGCATATGGTTTATACAAACAGCATTTACCTGATCATGAATTTTGGAATAGTGACAAATTCAAGAAAATGTTATCAGTTATAACAACCAGAAAATTCATCAAGGAACAATATATAAACAAATATTCTTATCCATATAATCCTACAGGACTGGAGCTTGCTTTTGTATTGGAAGTATTTGGTAATGAATACGTTGATAAAGCAGAATGGTGGTTAAACCAACAAATCGAACAAACATACAATTTCAGGGAATCGATTATGACAAAAAATTCAAAAGATCCTAATACTTCTAAGGCCCGTTTATATGAAGCTTGTCGTTTGCAAAATGACTATTCAATAAAACTGCCAGGGCAGATTAAAGGATAGTTTTAGGGTTTAAAAAATTAATACTGTTTCTTGCTTTTCAATTGATATAAAAACATCAAAATAGTTTAATTGTTTTAGTTTTAGGCATGACAAAATTATTTTTTTCGATAATTATTCCTGTTTACAATGATGCAGAGGATTTACGATTGACTTTAGATTCTTTAGAAAAACAAGAGTTCCCAAGAGACTTGTTTGAAGTTATTGTTGTAGATAATGGCTCAGATGATGATTCTGTAACAATAGCTAAAGAGTATTCATTAAATAAGGTAATTGTAGAAGAAAAATACCTTGGCAGTCCATACTCCTGCAGAAATCGTGGAGTTCAAATTGCAAATGGAGAGCATATTATTTTTTTAGATTCAACATGTGTCCCTATTATTAACTGGTTGAAAGAATTTCGAAAAGCTTTCTTAAATAAAAATGCTGATATGGTAGGAGGGAGAGTTGCTTTTCGGTTTTCAGATGGTATGCCTACTGCTTCGGAGTACTTTGATTCCATTACCAATATCAGAATTAAAGAGTCAATTGAGGGAAGAGGGGTTGCTAAAACTGCAAATCTGGCGGTAAAAAAGGAAGTACTAGAAAAAGTAGGGTTATTTGAAGAGGGTCGAAGATCAGGAGGCGACTTATTATGGACACAAAAGGCAGTATCAAAAGGCTTTTTACTGGTATATGCAGAACAAGCTATCGTCTATAAAAAAGCACGACAATTTAAAGAATTATTTAAAAAACAATGGAGGGACTCAAAAGCTCAACCTGCAATTTGG
>PWND01000192.1 GCA_003557965.1 Bacteroidales bacterium
TCTAAAAAAGAAGCAGTCAGGGAGATGTTTGATAACATTGCACCCAGATATGACTTTCTGAATCATTTTTTATCTATGGGCATTGATAAAAGATGGAGAAAAAGATTAAGAAAAAAGATGGCCGATCAAAATCCGAAAAACATACTTGATATTGCAACGGGTACAGGCGACCTTGCTTTTGAACTTGCAAAACTTAATCCTGAAAAAATTACAGGTATAGACATATCAGAAAAAATGCTGGAAATCGCAGAAAAAAAAGCAATAAAAAAGAACCTCCAAAATGTAGTTTCGTTTAAATCAGAGGATGGTTCAAGCATGAGCTTTGAGAATAACACTTTCGATGCGGCCTCTATTGCTTTTGGCATTAGAAATTTTGACAATCCTGAAGCAGGCCTGAGAGAAATACTTAGGGTTTTGAGGCCCGGCGGCAAATTATATATTCTGGAGTTTGGAATGCCGGTTAAGCAACCAATAAAAGCTATTTACAAGTTATACTTTTTAATAATACTGCCGTTTTTCGGGAAACTTTTCTCTGGCAACAAAAAAGCATATAAGTACCTACCTGATTCTGTTGGAAATTTTTTATACGGAGAAGATTTTATGGATATAATGAAAAAAACCGGATTTGACAGCATCAATTCGCAAAAGCTTTCTGCCGGTATTGCATATTTATACACAGGGCTTAAACAATAAAAATTGATACCTTTGCGTTTGCTTTTTTACAATTGAAACATCCACAAAATAATAATATGAAAGGATTTATAGCCGGATTCTGCATAATGATATTATTTTCAGCATTCTTTCCGCAAAATGATGCTGTTGCTCAAAGAAGAACGTATGTTCATCCGAATCTTCTTCACTACGACGACAAGCCCTATCATTTTGGGTTTGCCCTTGGCTTAAACAGGATGAATTTTTCATTGAAATCAGTTGATGACCTTTCCACTCTCGACTATTCCCTTCAAAACAGACATATATTTGACACTTTATATTCTGTTTTGCCGGTTCCTGAGTATGGTTTTAATATTGGAATTGTTTCTAATCTTAAACTAGGAAAACAATGGGATCTTCGGTTAATTCCAACATTATCATTTGGAGACAGAGTCATCGAGTATACCGGAGTGCGCAACAATGAACTAATTACAAGAACACAACGCATAGAGTCAACCTTTATAGATATCCCCCTGCATTTTAAATACAAGTCAGTAAGAATGGGGAATACAAGAGCTTATGTGATTGGAGGGGCAAAATACAGCTATGACCTTGCCTCCGCTGAGGATCAAGAAGATTTTGAAGAAGAAATATTATCAAGAATAAAGCAGAATGATTTCTTTTATGAACTAGGGGCAGGAATTGATCATTATTTTTTCTTTTTTAAATTCTCACTAGAGATAAAAGCCTCTTTTGGTGTGCGTGATATGATAGCAAGAGAGAACACAATATTCTCTAACTCTATCGAACAATTAAATTCTCAAATAATAATGATTTCATTATTATTTGAATAAAAAGACTTTCATTTCCTTTAATTGAGCCGGCTAAAGCATAGTGGCAATATGTTTAATCTATTTATAAAATAAGCATTGACAAAAAGTATATCCCTTACATTAAGTCCGGAACAAGCAGCCAACCATGCATCTCTTGCAGGAATAGCAGCGAAACAACTTAACATTGAGACAAAAAGAATAAAAGACTTTGAAATTCTCAAAAAATCCATTGACGCAAGGAAGAAAAACATCAAAATTGTTTTGTCATTAAAATTATTTATTGACGAAGAAAAGCCTGTTGCTGAGAGCTTTATAACCAGGTACAAAAGGCCGTTATCTAAAAAAAAGGTGTTAATTATTGGCTCGGGCCCGGCCGGCTTATTTGCCGCTCTTAAGTGTATTGAACTAGGAGTAAAACCCGTGATTTTTGAAAGGGGCAAGCCTGTTAGTGAAAGGAAATCGGATATTGCAATAATAAACAGGCCGGATACTGCAAACCAAATAAACATACATTCAAATTATTGTTTTGGAGAAGGAGGCGCAGGCACTTTCTCTGACGGGAAACTTTATACAAGAAGCACAAAGCGTGGGAATGTCCAAGAAGTGTTAGAAGTTCTTGTTGCACATGGCGCAGGTACGGAAATTCTTTATGATTCTCACCCACATATAGGTTCAGATAAGCTTCCCGGTGTTATCAGCAATATTCGCAATACAATAATCAATGCAGGTGGCGAGTTTTATTTCAACACATTTATAAATGACATTATAATTGAGAAAGGTAAAGTAAAATCAGTAATTAGTGATAATGGAAATGAGTTTGAGGGCAATGCGCTAATTTTGGCCAGTGGACATTCAGCAACTGACATATATGACTTACTAAGCAGCAAGAAAATTCAATTGGAAGCAAAACCATTTGCTGTTGGGGTAAGAATAGAGCATCCTCAGGAGCTTATTGATGCAATACAATATAAAACAAGAAAAAGAAGCCCCTACCTGCCAACAGCCAGTTACAAACTAGTAACTCAAATTAAAAACCGTGGTGTTTTTTCCTTTTGTATGTGCCCTGGTGGAATAATTGTGCCGGCAGCAAGCAAACCGGGTGAACTAGTCGTAAACGGCATGTCAAACTCAAAGAGAAACTCACCTTATGCAAACTCCGGAATTGTAGTAAGTATCAACCCTGATGATTTGCAGGAGTACAAAAAATATAAATTCATGGCAGGATTAAAATTCCAACAGGATATTGAAAAGCTTTGCTTTGAAAGCGCCGGTTCTAATCACAAAGCACCTGCTCAAAGAATGACAGATTTTTGCAACTCACGCATATCAAGTACACTTCCAAAAACATCCTTTAACCCGGGAGTTGTAAGCACACCATTACACGAACTACTACCTTCTTTTATTGCGCAAGCCCTGCAAAACGGCTTCAGAGTTTTTGGCGAAAAGATGAAAGGATATTATACAGAAAATGCAGTTTTACTTGCACCTGAATCTCGCACATCATCGCCTATAAGAATTCCCCGAAACAATGAAATGCTGTATCATGAGCAGGTAGCAAACCTTTTCCCAAGTGGTGAAGGGGCAGGTTATGCAGGAGGTATTGTTTCCTCAGCAATTGATGGCGTAAACTCTGCCATTGCAGCTATTAATCAGCATTGTTAATTTTAATACTTTTTTTTTTAATATTGCATTAAGCCTGCTATGGATTCAGAAAAAAAAATTCGGTATTATCTGTAAATAAACAACCATGGAAACAAA
>PWND01000194.1 GCA_003557965.1 Bacteroidales bacterium
ATTTATCAACGAGCTTTTTTGCAATATTTACAGGCTTGCTGCTGGTAAACCTGATAAAGCCTGGTGTAGGTGCTAACCTTGGGTTAACAATGGATGTGTCGAATATTGATATTACTGATCAATCATTTGGACAAACACTGATGAATATAATACCTGAAAACATTGTTGATGCAATGGTCAGGGGTGATATGCTTTCAATAATATTTTTTGCAATTCTTTTTGGCTTTTTTGCAACACAAGTAACAACAAAGTTTAAAAACACGATTGAAAATGGTTTCAAGGCTGTTTTTGAAGTTATGATGAAAATCACAATGTTTGTGATAAAGTTTACTCCACTGGGAATATTTGGTATTGTCTCAGGGATAGTGGCTGAGCATAGTGAAAACTTGCTTGAGGTTTTTGGCAGAATGGGAATATATATGGTAACAGTTATAGCTGCATTAGCTATACATTCAATGATAACCTTGCCATTAATTTTAAGAATAATAGGAAAGGTAAACCCTATAAAGCATGTAAGAGGAATGTCGGTACCTCTGCTTACTGCTTTTTCTACTTCAAGCAGTAATGCAACTTTGCCATTAACTATGGAAGCAGTAGAATATAACTCTGGTGTATCAACTAAAACAACAGGCTTTGTTTTGCCTTTGGGAGCTACTGTAAATATGGATGGTACAGCTTTATATGAATGTGTTGCTGTACTGTTTATAGCTCAAGCATACGGTGTTGACTTAACCCTTTTGCAACAGGGAATAGTTGTTTTAACGGCACTTTTAGCCTCAATTGGAGCGGCCGGTATTCCTATGGCAGGACTGGTTATTATAACAATTATTCTATCGGCTGTGGGGCTTCCTATGGAAGGTGTTGGCTTAATACTTGCCGTTGATCGTGTCCTGGATATGTTCAGAACTACAGTAAATGTATGGAGCGACTCTTGCGGTGCAACTGTTATTGCAAAAACAGAAGGGGAGAGTCTTAAAGTATAAACATTATCCTAAAATTAAATTTATCTTTGCACGTTATGTTTAATAATATAATGGTTTATTTTAATATATGAGTTTTATTTATCCATGGTTCCTTTTGGGATTAGCTGCAATAGCAATACCGATTATTATTCATCTTTTTCATTTCAGAAGATTTAAAAAAGTTTACTTTTCCAGTACAAAATTTCTTGAGAAAGTAACTGATGAAACTGAAAAACAGTCCAAGCTGAAACACCTGCTTATATTGCTTTCAAGGATACTCGTAATAACCTTCTTAGTAATGGCGTTTGCAAGGCCTTTCATACCACTGGATGAATCTATGATCAGCTTTGATGGAAATGCAGTCAGTATCTACATTGATAATTCATTCAGTATGGAAGATGAGTCTGTTAGCGGCTCAATGCTTGACCTGGCTAAAGAGAAAGCAAGGGAAGTTGTTAATGCTTACTCTTATACTGACGAGTTTATGCTGTTAACAAATGATTTTAAAGGTAAACATCAAAGATTTGTGAGTAAAGATGAGTTTCTGGCATTATTAAATGATGTTAGAATAAGTCCCGCTGTCAGAACAATTTCAGAAGTTTCAGCACGCCAGCAGGAAATTCTGCATACTGCAACAATGCAAAGCAGAACGGCATACATAATCAGCGATTTTCAAGAGAACATATCTGATTTTAAAGAGATAGAACAACAGTATGATTATAACACTCTTCTGCTTCCCCTGCAGGGAAGACAAACAGATAACCTGTACATTGACAGTGTTTGGATAGACAGCCCGGTAAGGTTATTTAATCAAACTGTTGAAATAAAAGCAAGAATTAGCAATGTATCAAACAACAGCCTCGAAAACCAACCTGTAAGATTACATATCAATGGAGCACAAAGAGGTGTTGCTACTTATAATGTTGCTGCAGAGGCTTACACTGAGGTAAGTTTTACATTTACCGTTAACAAACCTGATTATATTTCCGGATACCTGGAAATTACGGACTATCCCATAACTTTTGACAACAGGTTTTACTTTAGCTTTAATGTTACTTCAAATATTAATGTGCTTTCTATTAATCAAAACCAACCAAACAGATTCCTGAATGCATTATTTTCCGGTGATACTTTATTTAATTATGACGAAATGCATTACAGGGCAATTGACTATTCTGCTTTTCAAAGGCAAGGCCTGATTATATTGAATGACTTGTCTTATGTTTCACAGGGGCTTAATGTAGAACTATCAAGATATGTGAAAAACGGGGGTAATCTTTTAATATTCCCGGGTGAAAACCTTGACATAGACTCTTACAGCAATTTTCTGAACAATTTAAATACAAACGTATATACAAGCCTAGATACAGTTAATACAAGAGTTTCAAGTATTAATGACCAGCATGAGATTTACAGGGATGTTTTTGACAAAATCCCTGAAAACATAGATTTACCGTTTGTTAGAAATTATTATCGAATTACAAGAGATATTGGCGTGAGAAGCGAAGATATATTAACTATACAAAACGGCTTAAGCTTTCTATCTTCTTATACAGTTGATGATGGAAAGGTTTTTCTTTCTGCTGTCGGGCTTAGTGATTATTTCAGTAACCTGCAAAGACATTCAATATTTGTCCCAACTGTTTATAATATAGCATTGCAAAGTAATGGATTGCAAAGAATTTTTCATGTTATTGGTGATAACAAACCTGTAATACTCAGGCAACAGCCTGTTTCAAAAGATGATGTATTAACGATTGAGGCAAATGGATTTGAATTTATTCCACAGCACAGAAATGTTAATAACCTGTTGCACTTGCATTTATTTGATCAAGTGGATAAAGATGGAATATATAACCTGAAAAGCGGTGAAAAAGTCATTAATACTTTAGCGTTTAACTTCGACAGAAGAGGGTCTGAAACCTACTTTTTAACGGTTTCTGAAGTTAAAGAAAAAATAATGGATAATAACCTTGACAATATTTTTGTAATTGACAAAATGGATATCCCTGTTGATAAATTCGTTAAACAATTGCAATCAGGTAAGCAATACTGGATGCACTTTTTACTTTTAGCACTGGCTTTTTTGTTTTTTGAAATAATATTGTTAAGATTTTTAAAATAATCAAAATGCTAATAACTTCATTGGCACACTTAATACATTAACGTTTTATTTTTTTAAATTTGCATGCTAATCTGGTATATGTAGTATATTACAAACAAACAAACCGGTATTATACTTTAGCAAATAAAAGTTTATAAATTATTTATTTTCAGTATTAAAGAATGGTTGAGAAAACAGACAGTGATGATAGCTTAAGTCAGCAACCTGATGATAATGACTCTAATGTGCAGGAATCGCAGGCCGGGGATATAGGAAAGATTACTAAATTGTCAGGAATGTATGAGGAGTGGTTTCTTGACTATGCGTCTTATGTTATTCTGGAGCGTGCAGTACCTGAAATGAGAGATGGCTTAAAGCCTGTTCAAAGGAGAATTTTACATGCGATGAAAGAGCTTGATGATGGTAGATATAATAAAGTTGCCAACATCATCGGGCATACAATGAAATATCACCCACATGGCGATGCTTCTATTGGTGATGCTTTAGTTCAGTTAGGACAAAAAAACCTGTTAATTGATACCCAGGGAAACTGGGGCAATACCTTAACAGGTGATAAGTCAGCAGCTCCAAGATATATTGAGGCGCGCTTATCAAAATTTGCACTTGAAGTTGCTTTTAATACAAAAACTACGGTTTGGAAAAAGTCTTATGACGGCAGAAACAAAGAACCTGTTACTTTGCCGGTTAAATTTCCTTTACTGCTTGCACAAGGAGTTGATGGAATTGCTGTTGGCCTTGCCTCAAAAATACTTCCTCATAATTTTAATGAACTTATAGATGCTTCAATAAAAATATTAAAAGGAGAAAGCCCCGAGATATTTCCTGATTTTCCGGGTGGCGGCCTTGCTGATTTCACTAAGTATAACGGAGGATTAAGAGGCGGTAGGGTTAGAGTCAGGGCAAAGATATCAATAGTTGATAAAAAAACTTTGGTAATTTCTGAACTGCCTTTTGGCAGCACAACAGGTTCACTTATTGATTCTATTATTTCTGCAAATGAAAAAGGCAAAATAAAGATTAAAAAAATAGAAGATAATACAAGCAATAAAGTTGAAATTTTGGTGCATTTGGTTGCAGGAACCTCCACAGACCAGGCAATAGATGCATTATATGCTTTTACCGGCTGCGAAGACAGCATAGCTACTAATTGCTGCGTAATTGAAGGTAGTAAACCAAGGTTTTTGGATGTTAATGAAATGTTGAAAATATCCACAAACCATACATTAGAACTTCTTAATAAAGAACTACAAATTGAAAAGGAAGAGCTGCTGGAACAACTGCTGTTTTCAAGCCTGGAGAAAATCTTTATCGAAAACCGAATATACAGGAAAATTGAAAATTGTGAAACATGGGAATCTGTTATATCTACAATTGATAAAGCACTGCAGCCTTTTAAAGATAAGTTTTACCGTGAAATAACAAGGGATGATATAGTAAAGCTTACAGAAATAAAAATTAAAAGAATTTCTAAATACGACAGCCTTAAAGCTGACGAACTGATAAACAGCCTTAATGAAAAATTAAAGGATGTTGAATACAACTTGGCAAACATTGTAGATTTCACAATTAAATATTTCAAGCATATAAAGAAAAAGTACGGGGCAGGCAGAGAAAGAAAAACTGAAATCAGGCAATTTGATACTATTGAAGCACAAAGAGTTGCCGTTTCAAATGTGAAACTTTATGTAAACCGCCAGGAAGGTTTTGCCGGCACTTCACTGAAAAAAGATGAATTTGTATGTGATTGTTCTGACCTTGATGATATAATTGTATTTCGCGATGACGGTACTTTTGTTGTAACTAAAGTAGCTGATAAATCATTTGTTGGGAAAAATGTAATTCATATTGATGTTTTTGAAAGGAATGATGAGCGTACAATTTACAATATGATTTATACTGATGGCCCCAGGGGAAATGCTTATATGAAACGCTTTGCAGTTAAAGGTGTAACAAGGGATAAAGAATATGACTTGACAAAAGGTACAAAAGGCTCAAGAGTTAACTATTTTACTGCAAATAAAAATGGCCAGGCAGAAGTTGTTACTGTTTATTTAAGGCATAAACCCAAATTAAAAAAACCTGTATTTGATATTGATTTTAGTGACTTGGCAATTAAAGGCCGTGGTGCAAGCGGAAACCTTGTTACAAAACACCAAATAAGAAAAGTAGTACTGAAAGATGAAGGCGTTTCAACTCTTAGCGCTCTTAATATTTGGTTTGATGAAACTGTTTTGAGGCTAAATACAGAAAAAAGAGGCAAGTATTTAGGTGCATATAAGGACAGAGATAAACTGGTAGCTTTATTCCCGTCAGGGAATTACCGTATAATGAACTTTGACTTGTCAAATCACTTTGAAGAAACACCGATAATTCTGGAAAGGTTTGTGCCGGAAAAAGTTTATACAGCAGTGTATATTGATGGCGACTCACAACAATGTTATATCAAAAGGTTTCAACTGGAAGAAACTGATAAAATCACATCTTTTATTGGTGATTACCCTGACAATAAGCTTTTAGAAGTTACTTCTGATAAAAAGCCTCAAATAAAACTCAATTTGAAACCGAAAGGGAAACAGAAGAAAAATGAGGAGGTAATTAATGTAGCAGAGTTTATATCGGTAAAAGGGCTTAAAGCAAAAGGTAAAAAAGCATCAACTTATGATGTGAAATCAACGGAATGGCTTGAACCACTTGAAAAGGAAGAAGAACTTGTTCCACCTGAAGATTTTGACGACAATAACACTAACAAGCCTGATGATGAAAGCCAGGTGTCAAAAGACAATCAGCATGCAGATATAAAGCAGTTTCGATTAGATCTTGATGTGTAAAATTTTACCCAAAATCTAAACAATATTGTGAGTTTTGTGGTTATATGTAAAACTTATTTTTAGAAATTTAAAGTAACAAAGAAAATATATAAAAATGAAAGATAGCAAAGTAACTGATAATCAAATCCTGGATATTACCAATGATGTAAAGTGGATAGGGGTTTTAGATTATGATATTGAAACTTTTGATGTAGTTATGACAACAGAATATGGGACTACATACAATTCATATTACATTAATGCCGGGAAAAAAGCAATTATTGAAACAACAAAAGAGAAATTCTGGGATACGTATCTTGAGAAAATTGAAAAAGTATGTAAGCCTTCAGAAATTGACTATATTGTATTGAATCACACAGAGCCTGATCATAGCGGAAATCTGGGAAATTTGTTAAAAATTGCTCCACAGGCAAAGGTTGTTGGTAGCAGAATTGCGATAAGTTATTTACAGGACTTTTTAGGCAGGCCGTTTGATTATATTATAGCTAAAGATGGTGATACGCTTGATCTGGGTAATAAAACACTGCGTTTTATTTCGGCTCCAAACCTGCATTGGCCGGATAGTATGTACACGTACCTTGAAGAAGATAAACTTCTTTTTACTTGTGATTCTTTCGGAAGCCACTACTGTCATCATAAAATGTATGATAACCAGGTAGGAGATTTTTCAGATGCTTTTAAGTATTACTTTGATGTTATTTTAAAACCTTTTAGCAAGTTTATGCTAAAAGCAATTGAAAAAATAAAACCGTTAGATATTAATGCAATTCTTACAGGACATGGGCCGTTATTAATAGATAACTGGAAAAAATGGGTTGATTTATCAGAGAAGTATGCTAACGAAGCTTTGCAAAACCCGGTAAAAAACAGGGTGTTTATTCCCTATGTTTCGGCTTATAATAATACCGGGCTGATGGCTGAAAAAATTGCTGAAGGTATTACTAAAAACAGTGATTTTGAGGTAGAGGTAGCAGATATTGAAACTATGGATCTTGGTGATATTGATGAAAAAATTACCAAAAGCCAGGCAATTATAGTAGGTTGTCCAACGATAAATCAAAACATATTGCTGCCAATATATAAGATGTTTGCTTTAATGACACCTCTGCGCGACAAAGGAAAAGTTGCCGGAGCTTTTGGGTCTTACGGCTGGAGTGGAGAAGCCAGAAAGAACATTAAAACAAATCTTGAGAATCTTAAATTAAATTTTGTGGGAGATGGAGTTTTTTGTAAATTCACACCTCATGAAGAAGACTATCAAAACTGTGTTAATTACGGAAAGGAAATAGTAAAAGAGCTTAATCAATAAAAAAACCGAAACATTTTCTTTTTTTTTTTAATATTTTATTAATTGTGAATAAAACACTAAAATACATACTGCTAATAATTTTTGCCTTGATGCTTGCTTCCTGCATGCAGCATATGCGTTCGGCAAGGAATTACGTTATAGAAAAGCCTTTTAAGCCGGTTGTAATTTTACCCCCTTCAACTGTAATAAAAAGTGCTTATCCAATTAACCCTGATCATTATGAAAATACTCCCCCTGAGCCACTTGAGTTATCAGAAAGCAAGTTTTTAAAAAATATCGATGAGGAGAAAGTCATTGATGCATACATAAAAGCTATATCTGAAAGGCTTAGCCGCTTAGGTTATGAAGTTTATGACAGTGAAAGCATGAGTGAGCTTATTAGTTCTGAAGAAAATGCTTATGTTTTTAGTGTTGCACAACTTGAAATTATGGAATACGTTGACACAGTCAGGCCCAGTTATATACACAACAATGTTTATTACGAACAGGCTATTGATATAAACACAATTGTGCAAAATTCATGGATTGAGTTTTCTGAACTAAATAACCCAGATATGCCTTTGAAGGTACTGTTTAGTATGCAGCACACTGCCGACTATATTGATGGTGAATATCGCTACGATCATGATATCCAGAACATTGTTTATGAGTACACCCGGTTTAGAATTGATAAAGATGACATATATAGCTTAAACGAATTTTCCGGCAACCAGACAGCATTATATATTTATGATTTCCTTATGAATGTTTATGTTTCTGAAAGCACCGATAGGCCTTTTAGTGTTGATGAGTACCTGCTTCTTGACAGAGAGCGAAGAATGATCAGGAAAGCTGAAAAAGATGAAAGGTTTTTTATAATAAAGCTTAAAGAAGGCACAGAATAATCTATTCTATTTATACCTTGTGTAAGGAGTAATTTCCCGCCCGGCAAAATCACCTCGCATGTACTTAAAATAACCGGTTACAGCTATCATTGCAGCATTATCTGTACAATACTCAAACTTTGGAATAAAAACTTTCCATCCCGACTTTTTTTCTTCAGCAAGCATAGCATTTCGCAAACCTGAATTAGCACTTACTCCACCGGCAATAGCTACTTGCTTTATCCCGGTTTCATTGGCAGCTTTTCTAAGCTTTTCCATTAGAATTTCAACTATAGTATGTTGTATTGAAGCTGACAGGTCGTTCTTGTTTTTCTCAATATAATTTTCATCAATCTTTAATTTATCCCTTAAGTAGTAAAGAATTGATGTTTTAAGCCCGCTAAAGCTAAAATCCAGGTTTGGTATCTTTGGGTGAGGAAATTTGTGAGCGTAAGGATTTCCATCTTTTGCCAACTTGTCAACGAGTGGCCCCCCGGGATATGGCAAACCCATAATTTTTGCAGCTTTGTCAAAAGCCTCACCGGCTGCATCATCAATGGTGTTGCCAAGTAATTGCATGTCAAAATAATCCCGTACAAGCATTATTTGTGTGTGCCCGCCAGATACAGTTAAGCACAAAAAGGGAAATTCAGGAAAATCTTTGCTTGTATCATCCTCAATAAAATGAGCCAGTATATGAGCATGCATGTGATTAATCTCTATAAGCGGGATGTTTAATGCCAGTGAAAATGACTTTGCAAATGATGCCCCAACTAATAACGAACCTAAAAGTCCGGGCCCATTAGTAAATGCTATTGCATGTATGTCACTTTTGTTTAACTTTGCATCCTTAAAAGCTTTGTCAATTACAGGGATTATATTTTGCTGGTGTGCCCTTGAGGCAAGTTCCGGTACAACACCTCCAAAATCTTTGTGAATTTGCTGATTAGCTGTAACATTGGCAAGGATTTTGCGTTTATTTAATATAGCTGCGGATGTATCATCACAAGAAGATTCTATCCCTAAAATATTAACACTCATGTATCGTTTAATTCTTTTGAATTAATTAAAATTAGGAGACAAAAGTATTAAAAAAAATACGAAAATATCATTAATTACATTAGCCGTAATCATTTTGATTCCGGTAATGGTGTATTTTACCTTTAGAAGCCCTAGGGTACAGGCTTATCTTACCAAACAATTAACTGAATATATTTCGAAAGAACTGGATGCAAAAGTTGAAGTTGGGGGTATTAATATCAACATTTTCTTAAATATTGTTTTAGAAGATGTTGTTGTGTACGACCAACAAAAAAACATACTTCTTAAATCAGGTAAATTAGTTTTTAACATGCGTGGATTTTCATACAGAAATAGAACTATGACAATCCGAAAACTTGTACTTGATGAAACATACTTAAATTTAACAAGGTACGAAAATGAGGAAACATTTAATTATCAATTCCTTGTTGACTATTTCTCCACTGATGCTCCGCGTGATCCAATTGATTTCAACTGGAAGGTTGTTTGTAATTCTTTTGAATTTAAAAACGCAGGATTCACTTTTAATGACAAGCATGAAATAATAAAAATACCTGCATTTAATTCATCACTGGTGGAAATTGCGGATTTTAACCTTTTTCTTGCTGATATTGTTTTTTATAAAAACTCTGTTGACTTTAATTTACGACACTTTTCCTTATCTGAAAGACAAGGCTTTTTGCTTGAGAATATATCAGGGCTCTTTAGCCTCAGCGAAACAGGAATAATTGTGGATAACCTAAAAGCTGCTACTCCTGCAACAAGCATCAGGCTTGATGCAACTGCCGAATTTGACGGACTTGATGCTTTCGATGACTTTTTTAATGATGTCACGTTTGATGTCAATTTTTATCCTTCACGAATCAGCATTTCTGATGTTGCAAAATTTGTTGAAATACTGGCGCCTCTCAAAGATAGCTATGACATCCTGTCTGTTAACGGTGGCGTATCAGGAAGTATTTCTAACATGAGAGGGCGCAATTTTAAACTCCATATTGGAAGACATACAGTTTTTGACGGAAATTTTAATTTATCAGGCTTGCCAATACTAGAAGAAACCTTCATTAACTTTTCTATTAATGAGTTCTCTTCAAGTATGACAGCTATAAATAACTATTATTCACCCTTTATAAAAGATCAGCCGGAATTAATGATTCCTGATAGTTATTTTAATATTGGGAATGTAAAGTTTGATGGTAGTTTTACCGGATTTGTTAATGATTTTGTTGCTTATGGAAACCTTTATACAGATATTGGTTCTGTTTCAACAGATATGATTATCAGGTCATTGGAAGACAACAGGAAAGTTGAGTATAGTGGAGCTTTGAGTGGAGCTAACCTTAATATTGGAAAATTATTAGAGCAGGAAGATGCTTTTGGAATGCTGAACTTTGAAAGTGAACTAATAGGCAGTGGAGTGGATATAAATACCCTGAATATTGAAATTAATGGAAACCTGAATTCTTTTGAAATTTTAGGATATAACTATGAAAATATAAAGCTTCTGGGAATTTTGGATAGCAGACGCTTTAATGGTGAGATTAATATTGATGATGAAAATGTTAGTTTTGACTTTTTGGGATTAATAGACTTTCAGGATGATGTTCAGCACTTTGATTTTAATATGCGGCTTGATAAGCTAAATCTAACACACTTAAATATTTATCAAAGAGATACATTGTATAATTCTATCATTGCTTCTGATATAAATATGAATTTTACATTAGAAAGCTTTGAAAATGGAGAAGGAAATATCATTATTTCGAATGCAAAATATAATGAATTCGGTATTGATTCACTTTACCTGGCAAATGAGCTTTCTATTGACTCAATAGCTGTTACGAGTAATATTAATGGCACTAACAGGCGCAAAATAACTATAAACTCTGATGTGGTTGATGCCTCCATTGATGGTAGTTATTCTTTATCCAGCATTGCAACATCTTTTAACCGGTTTTTATATCATTACATGCCATCCTGGTATGATAATGAACCTGTTTTCCCGGAACACTTATCAGCCGGTAATGATAGTTTTGACTTTTCTGTTGTTTTTAAAAATACTCGAGAAATTACAGATATATTTTTACCGGGATTGATATTGACTCCTGAAACAAGCTTGAATGGAAGTTTTTGCAGTGAAAACAATGACCTGGTAGTTGAAAGCCAGTCGAGTGTTATATATGCATTTGGCAATGTAATACGAAATTTTGAAATTATTGCAGGGAAAAATAACGGCTTATATGAGTTTGGATTTATGGCTGACAGAGTTTTGCTAACTGACAGTATGTGGATTGATAACTTTCAGGCTGCCGGAGGATTATCAAGTGATACTCTAAAATACAGCTTTAACTGGGATAACCATAGATTTAAAAATAAAACCATGGGAGATATTCATGGTATTATTGCTTTTAACAGGTTAGATAACTTTGACCTTAAATTCTATCCTTCACGTTTCATTGTTAATGACTCATTGTGGGAAATTAGTGCTGATAATCACCTTTATGTTGATAGTACAGAATTTGTAATTAAAAACTTTAAAGTTTACAAGAATGATGAATATATTAGCTTAGATGGTATTGTTAGCAAAAAAGCCGATAAAAAACTCCAGTTGGCTTTTAATGACTTTAATATTTCGAACTTTGACCTGCTCTTAAAGGATTTAAATCTTGATTTTGATGGGATAATTAGTGGTGATGTTAGCTTAATGGATGTATATGGAACAATGAACGTTGATGCTAATGTCAATATTAAGGACTTTGGCTTTAATCATGACCATCTTGGAGATCTCATTATTGAAAGCAAATGGGATAATGAGCATGAAGGCCTTTTTATTGATGGAAGGATTATTTATTATGGTAATGTAGGCTCTAATACTCCTGCTACTTTTAAAGGTTTTATTTTTCCAACAGCAGAAGAAGAAAATTTTGACCTTGATATTGATTTGGTTAATTTACGTTTATCAATTTTTGGCCGCTACCTTGAAGGATTCGCCAGTGGAGTAAGAGGTTTGGGAACCGGAAAGCTTAGGCTTGAAGGCCCTTTTGCAAGCCCAGAATTGTCAGGAAATGTAGGTTTAATGCGTACAGGTTTAAGAGTTGACTACATCAATGTTCCTTACTTTTTTTCTCATAACCTTGAAGTTCAACCTCAGCACTTTAAGTTTGAAGATGTAGAGATTTTTGATTCTATTGGGAATTCCGGATTTTTATCAGGAATTGTTAAGCATAATAATTTTAAAGATTTTAGTGTTGATGTTTCAGTCAAGCCTGAAAGAATGATACTTCTCAATACCAGGTACTCTCCCCGGGAAATGTTTTACGGCAGGGCATTTGCATCAGGTATTGCTCATATACATGGGCCCGCAAATGATATTATATTTGATATTTCTGCACGTACCAACAGGGGTACACAAATATTCCTCCCGGTTGAATATTCCGGCGAAGTAAGAGAAACCCAATTTATAACTTTTGTGTCAAAAGATACAATTATTAATGCTAAACCAAATGACAGAGAGCGTACTGTTATGGGG
>PWND01000162.1 GCA_003557965.1 Bacteroidales bacterium
AACCTGCATCCTTCCTGCGTGCTTTCAAATCAGTGTATCTTGGTGTTTTTATGAACTGCATTATAATTGCCTGGGTAAACCTGGCATTGATGTCAATACTACAGGTTTTTTTTGATATACCTGAAGCATACCTGATATGGATCATTGCTGCAATAATGTCTGTAACGGTAATCTACTCAGCAATTAGCGGCTTGTGGGGTGTTGCCATTACTGACGCCGTACAGTTTGTAATTGCAATGGCAGCAAGTATTATCCTGGCAGTGATAGTTTTACAACTGGAAACAGTTGGTGGAATACACGGGCTAAAGGAACAGTTACCCGAATCCAGCTTTAATTTTTTTCCAAATATTGGCGATGGAAATATGGCCGGGACACTCACTATTAGCATAGGTGCTTTTCTTGCTTTTGCCGGTTTTCAATGGTGGGCAAGCTGGTACCCAGGCGCCGAACCCGGTGGAGGTGGGTATATTGCTCAAAGGATGATGAGCTGTAAAAATGAAAAACATGCTGTTTTCTCTACATTGTTTTTTCAAATAGCACATTATTGCCTGAGGCCATGGCCATGGATAATTGTTGGCTTGGCAGCATTGATACTGTATCCTGAACTTGGTGAAGATGAAAAACGACTGGGTTATGCTATGGCAATGAATGATTTCCTGCCTGTCGGCCTCAGAGGACTTATGCTGACTGCTTTTTTGGCTGCATATATGAGCACAATATCAACACAGCTAAACTGGGGGTCAAGCTACATAGTCAACGACTTGTATAAACGATTCTTAAAAACTGACATTAACGAGGATGCTGAACAAAGTACCAATCATTATGTTTTCGCCGGAAGAGTATTTACAGTTGCCATTATGATTATAGCATTAATTGTTACAACAATGATTGAAACTATTTCGGGTGTGTGGCTTTTTGTTATTGAATGTGGTGCAGGGCTGGGGCTTGTTTTAATACTTAGATGGTATTGGTGGAGAATAAATGCATGGAGCGAAATTGCCGCAACAATAACTCCATTTATTGCTTACGCTTTTTCCAATTTTTACCTCGTTGATTTATTACCTGAAAGCTTTACTGTGCACAGGGGCCCGTTCTTTGTTACTGTTGGCATTACAACTATTACATGGATAATAGTTACTTTTTTTACCAGGCCCGAAAAGAAAAGTGTTCTTAAAAACTTTTATAACAAAGTGAATCCTGATGGCGCATGGAAACCCGTGCAAGTTGAAGAGAAGAAGAGAAAAAACCAAATTTTAAAGCTTGTATGGTGTTGGCTCAGTGGTGTTGTAATGACATATTCAGTTTTATTTGCAACCGGGAAGCTTATTTTTGCGGAATACTTTGCTGCTTTATATTGGCTGATATTGGCTGTTGCCGGATTGCTTTCACTGCTTTGGGCCTTGCCTAAAACACAGGTTTTAAGGGATTAGTCAAATGAGATTATTAATTATAAAAAATGAATAATTCACTTTTTACAACATTACCAGGCAAAAAGGAGTTATATAAAATATAAATGAGAATTTATTATTAATATACACTGCTAAAGCTTAAAATTAGTAAAGTGTGAAACATAAGGGCTTCATTGAAATAAAATCACCTAAGGTGAAATTTTATAATGCCCATATAGCTGTAAAACAATTTAATAATGATAATTTATACAGATGAAGCGTAAAAGAATAGGCATAACTGTGGTTCTTGTTTTTATAATCGCAGGATTATGGTTTTTTTTAAGAAGCGGCCCCGCTGCCGTTGAAATGGTTGTAGTTCCTGTAAAACAGGGCCCTTTTGTAATTAGTATTTACACAAGTGGTGAGCTTGAGGCTAAGAATTCAGAAAATATTCATGGCCCATCAGGCCTCAGAACAGTTGGAATCTGGAATGTTTCAATCAGTGAATTAATCCCGGAAGGCAGCATTGTTGAAAAAGGAGACTGGGTTGCTACTCTTGACCGGACAGAAATAAGCAACCGCCTTAAAGATGTTGAAACAGAACTGGAGAAGCTTGAAATGATGCATACTCAAACAAGGCTGGATACCACCATAGAGTTGAGAAATGCACGTGATGAACTTGTGAATCTTAAATTCTCTAAAGAGGAGGCAGAGCTTACATTGCAGCAGTCAAAATTTGAGCCTCCGGCAACAATAAGACAAGCTGAAATTGCCCTTGAAAAACTGGATCGTTCATATCAGCAATCTCTGCATAATTATGAACTGAGAAAACAACAAGCAAAAGCTAAGATGCAGGAGGTCACAGCATCCCTAAACCAGGTAAGAAGAAGGCATGAAAACATGCTTGCTGTACTTGATGAATTTGTAATTACTGCACCTAAAGATGGAATGGTTATTTACAGAAGAAGCTGGGATGGCTCTAAGGTTACTGTGGGATCGCAAATTAGCACATGGGACAATATTGTTGCTACACTGCCGGACTTTTCTGTAATGATTAGCAAAACCTATGTAAACGAAATTGATATTAGTAAAGTAAGATCAGGACAACATGCAGAAATAATAATTGATGCTTTCCCTGAAAAAACTTTTACAGGTTCTGTAACGGAAGTTGCTAATATAGGAGAGCAAAGGCCAAACCAGGATTCAAGGGTGTTTGAGGTAAAAATAATGGTTAATGAATCAGATACCATTATGAGGCCTGCTATGACAACTAAAAATACTATAATTACTGATAAAATTGAGAGTGCTTTATTTGTTCCAATAGAAGCAGTACATACTATTGATACCATAGCTTATGTGTTTAAACAGGAACACAGAGTTATTAAAAAAGAAGTAATTACAGGTAAAAGAAATGAAAACCATATTATAATAAAGGATGGTCTAAAGAAAGGGGATAAAGTATTATTAACGATACCTGGTGACACAGAATCATTAACATTTGAAAGGCTTTAGCAGGTTAATCAAAAAAACTATATAAGCATTATACTTAATTCATGAAGAAACCAAAATATAAAAACCTGAAAGTCCTGTTTTCAACAGAAAGGTTTTTTTATAACATCAATGCTGCATTTGACTCTGTTTTTACTAACAGGTTTCGCAGTTTGCTTACAGCTTTAGGTATAATATTCGGTGTTGCGGCAGTTATAGCTATGCTTGCTATTGGAAGCGGGGCAAGGCAGGAAATATTAGACCAGATGAAAATGGTGGGAGTTAATAATATAATTATTCGGCCTTTAATGCTAAACGACCCAAAAGTTGAAGATGAAATCAGGGGCAGGTTTACTCCCGGCCTTACAATGTCGGATGCAGAAAGTATAAGTGCGGTATTACCTACAATAAACAGGATAAGCCCGGAAATTGAGATTAGCACCCATGCTTCAAGGGATTTTATCAGGCGGCCGGTAAGATTAGCCGGAGTCACACCTGGCTATTTTGAGGTTTTTAACCTTGATATTATTCACGGGGCAATGTTTACAGAAGAACATTTAAAAAAAGGCAGCCCGGCTTGCATTATTGGCAGCAATATACGACTGATATATTTTGGTAATTCTGACCCCATTGGACAACAAATAAAGTGTGGAAATAACTGGCTAACTATTGTTGGGGTAGTTGAAGAAAGACATATTGCAGAAGAAAGCATTGCCGACTTAGGCGTAGCACAGTTTGCTAATACTATTTATACTCCTGTAAGGACTGTATTGCTAAGATATACTGACCGCTCGTTTGTTTCCGCAGTTGACATTCAAAGACAAAGAGCAAACCAAAGAGCAGGCCGAAGCCAAAATAATAATGATGAAGAAGAAAAAACAGTTAATCATCATCAACTCGACAGAATTGTTGTGCAAGTTGAAGAATCAGGCCAGCTTATTCCTACCGCCAACATAATTGAAAGAATGCTTAAACGAAAACATAATGATGTAAAAGATTTTGAAGTCATCATCCCTGAAATTTTATTGCGGCAAGAGCAAAGAACAAGAGATATCTTTAATGTTGTGCTTGGAGCAATTGCCGGAATTTCACTCCTTGTGGGAGGAATAGGAATTATGAATATTATGCTTGCGAATGTGATGGAAAGAACACGTGAAATAGGAGTGAGGCTTGCTGTAGGTGCAAAAAAAACAGATATCATTTTTCAGTTTTTGGCAGAATCAACGTTTATTAGCCTTACAGGCGGCATAATAGGAGTATTTCTTGGAATATTTTTATCAGGTTTGATTATGAGAATTACCGGAATTCTGACAATAGTATCCCTCCAGGCAATACTAATCTCTTTTGGAGTTGCCGCGATAGTAGGAATAGCATTTGGCTTTATGCCGGCTAAAAAAGCCGCAGAGAAAGACCCCGTAACATCACTCAGGTACGAATAAGATTTTTTGCTGCTCTTTTTATGTAAAACACTCTCAATTTTGTAAATTTGTTTTCAGCCAAAACAACAAGAAACGACATAATTGTTTAAGGAATTATTTATTAATTAAAAACAAAAAATAAGAAACATGAAAAAATTTGCAGTAGTTTTAGCAGGAAATGGCGTATTTGATGGCGCTGAGATACATGAAGCAACCCTAACATTATACGCTATTAATAAGAATGGTGCTGACTATGAAATATTTGCTCCTGACATTCCTCAACACCATGTAATAAATCATATTACAGGGAAAGAGATGAATGAGCAAAGAAATGTTCTTATAGAGTCAGCTCGTATAGCAAGAGGAAAAATCAATGACCTGAAAAATTTTAACCCTGCCGTTTTTGATGCCTTGATATTCCCGGGAGGGTTTGGAGCAGCAAAAAACCTGTGTGATTTTGCATTTAAAGGGCCGGAGTGTACAGTAAATGAAGATGTGGCAAAGGCAATTACAGGAATGCATAAAGCCGGCAAACCAATAGGTGCTTTGTGCATATCTCCGGTTTTATTGGCAAAGGTTTTAAAAGATGTTGAAATTACAATTGGGCAGGATGAAGGAACAGCTGAAGCAATAAGTGCCTTAGGTGCTAAACACAAAAAAACAAACCATACAGAAGTAACTGTAGATGAGAAAAACAAAGTGTTTACGACACCTTGCTATATGCTTGATGCAAATATTGCGCAAATTGGAGATGGTGCGGAAAATATAGTTAAAGAAATGTTGAAGTATTTGTAAAAAAAATACTCATTAAATCATAGCTGTTAAGGAATTTCTTTTGTTACAGGCTTGTAAATTTTATTTAGCCTGCAGGCATAATCATTCAGAATGATGAAATGCTTTAATGCTTCTTCCATTTTTTTTGTTGCCTTGTGGCCGGAAGATGGCTTAATGTTTAGCTGATGATCAATTCTGAACAATCTGCCTTCCGATAAAAAATACTCTTCCCAGAGTAGTTCATCAATATTTCTGTTAACCCTCATAAGGGGGATAAATCTGTTGTTCTGAAAAGTAGTATTAGTGTCGAGAGGCATACCTAACCAATGAACCTCCTGCGGCGATTTGAAGTTAAAGTTTTTACTTAACATGCTGGCCAGGGTGGGAGTAAGGTCGGCTATTGATGATACTGCCGGAAACTTTTTTGCATCTTTTAGCAGTGGAGAATATATAAGTAATGGCACATGATATTTTTCTAATGGGTTAAAATCATGCATGGGCAGGTGATGATCACCGAAAATAAAGAAAATAGTGTTGTTATATTCCGGCCTTTGCCGGTAGGCTTTAAAAAAGTTTCGAAGCGCATTATCAGTATAAAGAATAGTAGAAAACTGCTTGATTCTGCGGTTATAAAAATTTTCACTTTCTTTTCTTTCATCAAAAGTGCTAAGCTGTTGCCTTACTTTTTGCTTCCAGTAGTTTTGCTGTGGCACAATAAACGGGTCATGCATGCTAAGCGTCATGTAAATGTCAAAACGTGGCTTGTTGCAATCAATCGAGTCAAGGATCTCTAAAGAACGCTCAAAAACAGCATGGTCGGGATAGCCCCATGTAAAGCCGTCATCTAGGGTGTCGGTTTTTTCATATTCATTGCCAAAGCCTTTATCATCTAATATAAAGTCTATTCCGGCTTCTTTAAGAAAAACTTCTTTATAATCGAAATAAGCCCATCCGCCATAAAAGAAATTTAGCTTGTAACCTGAATTTCTTAATAATGTATTTATAGAAATAAATTCCGGATAGCGGCCGTCTTCAATTAATGCCATAAACCCTTTATTCCCGTATGGCAAAGATCCAAGAGCTGAAGGAAGTACGTTGAAAGTTCGCTCAGAGGTAGCTATAAAGTTTTCCCAATACAGGCTATGCTTAGCAAGAGAATCTAAAAATGGAGTGAAACTCCCCCAGCGTGCATCAGGGCCTGAAAAATTACGCGATAAGCTTTCAACAATTACAAAAACAACAACAGGCTTTTCAGTTTTAAATTCAAAAAAACTACCTATCACATCTTTGTCATTGTTTTTTCTCAAAAAAGGAAATGTGTAATCAGTGTATTTAAAATGAGGAAAATTTTCCTGGTAACTCTCTGTTGTATATGCAATGTCGTAATCTAAGTAATAAATACCGGTTTTGTAGTTAAGTATTAATTGTTTTGCCAGGTACGATGTTTTATTGATTTTTTGGTAAAATATCCGGTTCTGCTCGTACTGTCGGATATCAGGTGTGATGTTATTAAAGAAAACAAGCACTATAAAAAATGGCAGGAACAAAGCCATTTGAATTTTAAAAGAAAGTTTCAGCTTAAACACAAATAACCATGGCAGTATAATTGATAACCCAAACACTGTCAGGAACTTAAATAATTGCACAAAACTAAAACTTGCAGAAGATGTAATAATGTAAACAATATCAGAAAAGGAATATATCAACAACGAGTGGTCTAAGGGAATGTGGGTTTCAAGATAGTATTCTGACAGCGCCCATGTGAGCAAGGCAATAAATACTATTAGAGCGTTGGATATAATATATGTTGCTTTGTGAAATTTGCCGGGCACCAAAGCAAACAGGAAAATCAAAAAACAAACAATAATGCCAGCTAATAAAAGGTCATACCTTAGGCCATAAATATACACCATGCTGATGCCTTCAGAGTACTGAGAAGAAAGTGATAAATATTCGAATAACCGGATTGATGCGAACAAAAAAAACAATACCCATGATAGTATTATGGGTGTTGAGGTTTTTTTTAATATAATAGAAATGTGTTTGGAAATATTATCTGCTTTCATCCTCAAGCTCATCTAAATCTTCCTGCTCATCAGTGTCCTCGGGTTCATCAGTATCTTCATGCTCATCTTCTTCATCAATTTCTTTTTCAGCAAAAATCTCAAGAGCGGGAAAGTTGATATTTTCTCTAATCACGTACGCATGCGGATAATCTCTTTGTATTTTTCTTAAAAAGCGAGTTGCATCAAGGCGTGTTCTGAAATCGCCGACTCTTATCCTGTAATTTGGTTCCATATATGTTATATATGAAGCTACTTCCGGATATTTTTCATCGAATGTGGCTTGTTCATTTTCTGTGCGGACTTTCGACCTGATGCCGGTGTCAGTGTATATATGAACCCTGTACCCGTTTAAACTTTGGTTTTGTTTGTTGCTTCTAATATGGAGTTCCAGTAAATCATTAATCAGGCTGTCGTGCACAACTACCGCTGGCTGCTTGTTGTATGAACCCTGAGAATATGCAACAAAGCATATCTTTATAAAAAAAATTGTTAATAGTTTGAATTTAAGCATTACGAAAACTTTTGCTTCTTCTTAATTATTTTACAAATTTATGAAGATTTATTTCTTAAAATTATAAATCGTTTAAAAACTGGCAGAAAAATTTCTTCTTAATGTTTAACTATATACTAATCATCAAGCTCTTCCAGAATTTTTTTTACTTCACTGTCAGTTTCTTTCAAAGCATTTTTACAATATTGTATAAGAAAAGCAGCTCGCTTTACCTTTTCTGACAAGATATCTATTGAGATATTTTCCTCTTCGATATCATCAACTATTTTTTCCAGCTCAGATATTGCCTCTGAGTATGAGATTTTTTCTTTTGTCATGATTTTTCAATTTTGTTTATGGTGCTTTCAATGGTTTCTTTAAGCAGCCTCGTTGTTATTTTTTGTCCTGCCGACAAGTGCTTTGCTGATTTGATAACTTCCCCGTTAACCATGCTGATAGAATACCCTTTTTTTAAAATATTAATAGGGTCGGATAGTTTTATGTGGTTCGACAAAAAGGAAATTTTGTCTGTTTGCGCCCTGATATTTTTTGCAACACTGCTTTCCAACTTGCTTTTTATTCCTTCCAGCTTTGCGTTTTGCTGCAAATTGCTTTTTAAATGGCTGGCAGACAGCTTGTTTGACTTGTTCGACAAATTGGTTTGTTCTTGAGAAATAAGATTTAATGAAAGATGTTTGAGAGATTTTCTTATTCCTGAAATATAGTTTTCCTGGTTGTTGCAAATACTTTTTGTGCGATCACTTAATGTCTTATGCAGATGGCTTTGTTTTTGATTTTCAAATGATAAAATACGTTCTGTTAAACTTACTATTTTTTGTTTAGCATCTTTTACCCTTTGAGAAAAGCTTTCAAAATGGCCGAGAAAAAAATATGCAACATCTGTAGGTGTAATCTTGTTTTTATAACTTACCATTTCGGCAACGGTTTCATTTGTTGAATGGCCAATGCCGGTTACTACAGCTAAAGGGAAGCAGGCAATTTCCTTTGCCAGCTCATAGTTGTTGTAGCAATTTAAGCCAATATCGCCTCCGCCACCCCTGATAATTGCCACAGCATCAAAGTAAGTTGCAATTTTTTTAATTTTCTTTAGTTGCTGAATTATTGTTTTTACAGCTTGATCTCCCTGTAAAATAGCCGGAAACAACTTGTTGTTTATGACAAAACCAGGTTGAAAATTATTAATGATATTTATATAATCATTATAGCCCTTGCTTGTTTCTATTGAAATTACTGCAATTCTTTTTGGCAGCATTGGAAACTTTATAGATTTGTTTTTATTAAAGAGATTTTTTTCCTTTAATTTTTCAATAGTTTTTGCTTTTTCCAAAGCCATTTGCCCTAAAGTAAAGGATGGCTCTACCTCATGTATTATTAGTGACAAGCCATAAACTGCATGAAAGTTAACACTTGCCCTGAATAAGATTTCAGCACCATCTTTTAAAGGTTCTCCTGTAATCTTCTTAAAGGATTCATTAATGCTAATGAAAGAATTAGCCCATATAATACTTCTGAATTGTGCAAATACTTTATCGTCAACTTTCTCAACCAGCTCGGGGTATGCATGCCCACTTCTGGGGTAATGATTGATTTTTGCAATTTCTGCTTTTATCCAATAAGAAGAAGTATAATTTTTTTCAATTATACTTTTCAGGCTATTTGCCAGCTCAGTGAGTGTAAATACTTTTCTCTCTTTATAATCCATTAATTATAAGAGTGACATGGCATAAAACGCATTATACCGGTTGTTCAAATCTAAAAAATTTAATAATAAAAACTATTCGCTTGCAACTAACTTAAATCCTTTTCCATGAACATTAAGTAGCTCTACATTTGGATCTTTTTTAAGATATTTTCTAAGCTTCGCTATATAAACATCCATGCTCCTGGCATTGAAATAATTATCGTCCATCCAGATTCTTTTTAGAGCCAAAGACCTGTCGAGGACATCATTCATTCTGTCGCACAGCATTTTTAACAGGCTCGATTCTTTAGATGTTAGCTTAAGATCTTCGCCTTCTATTGAAAGTATTTGCCTTGAAAAGTCAAATGTGTATTTTCCAATCTGGAAAAAAGTTTTTTGGCTTTCTTTGTTTTTCTCAGAAACAGCTCTTCTGCTAATCGCATTTATCCTCAATAGCAATTCTTCCATGCTAAAAGGCTTTGTCAGGTAATCATCTGCGCCAATCTTAAAGCCTTCAATAACATCCTCTTGCATATTCTTTGCGGTAAGGAATAAAATAGGCACATTTTTGTCAATTTTCCTGATATCTTTAGCAAGAGAAAAACCATCTTTAACCGGCATCATTACATCTAAGATGCAAAATTCAAAAGGTTCTTTTAAATATGCTTTTAAGGCATCTTCTCCGTTTACAAAAAGTTTTACTCCAAAGCCCTTAGCTTCAAGATATGCTTTTAGAATTGTCCCAAGATTTGGGTCATCTTCTGCAAGCAAAATTTTCATTTGTTCATTTTCCATAATATATAAATTAAAAGTTTAATATGATTTTTATTATAAATTAGAGACTTAAAGTTACGTATTAAAAGGCACAAAAACCGTAAAAGTAGTCCCTTTTTTTATTTCACTTTTTAAAGAAACTTCACCATTATGCAACTCTACAATATTTTTTACATAAGCTAAACCCAGCCCAAATCCTTTTACATTATGTACATTGCCGGTAGAAATCCTGTAAAGGTTTTCAAAAACCTTATGCTGATTTGCTTTGCTTATTCCTATCCCATTGTCTTTAACACTAACGAAAACACCTTCCTGGTTATTTTCTGTTGTAACTAATATTTCCGGTACTTCCTCAGTATATTTGTTGGCATTATCCAGTAAATTGAAAAAAACATTTGTCATGTGGAACTTGTCCACCCTTACTATCGAACGCCCGGCTTTAAAATTTGTTTTTATAACTCCATTAGCTCTTTCAACTTGTAATCCTATCTTGCTAATAGCTTCATTTAGTATGCTGTGAATATCTATGCTTGCTTTATTTAATCGCAACTTGCCTTTGTCAAGCAGCGCAGTTTGCAGCACTTTTTCAGTCATCATCTCTAAGCGCAGGTTTTCTTCGTCAATTATGTTTATATAATTCTGATACAGTTTCTCTGACTTTTGCACATCCCTGTCAGATAAAGCCTGGCATGCTAAAGATATTGTAGAAATGGGTGTTTTCAACTCATGAGTCATATTGTTTATAAAGTCATTTTTCATTAATGACAGCTTTTTTTGCTTTATTAATGATATAATGGTATAAGCAAATGATGAAATTATAACAATAATTAAAACAGTTGATATTAAAAGCATTATATTCATTTGTGCAAGTATATAATGCTTTTGTCCGGGGAAAAAAACCAACAAATATTCAGGGTCACGGAATATTGTTCCGGGATATAAGCTAAAGATATAGCCTTCTTCCAATAAATCAGCTGTGTAGTTTCCTGTTTTTTCAACAGTTAATTTGTTGCTAAGTGGACAGTAAACCCCAAATTCATAAGCTGCTGATATTCCCTGGTTGCCCAACTCTATAGTAATCAACGAATCAAGTACTGATTTGTTTAACTGCGTGGAGTAAAAAAAGTCTTCTGAAAACAAGTCTTCAAGCAAATCATTTAAAATTCTTCCTCTTTCAAGGAAGCCCTGGGCAAGCTTTTCTTTTGCCTCCGGTGTTTGAAGATAGCCTTGCCTGTTTTGTAAGGAAAAATCATTTAGAAATATCCCAGTATCAATAGAGTTTTTGTAGTCCTCAATAAATATTTTTTCCCACTGCTCATTACTAATTGAGTCAAGAAACTTATTAATATTTTCATTGATTAACTCCTCTTGTGGCAGCATGTCAATATTTTCCAAAAAATCTCTCAGTTGCTTGTTGTGCTTGTCTTGATATAAGATTTGTTGTGCCAAAAGTATTTTGTTGTATTTATATACTGCTTCCGTAACAGCCTCACTTACTCCTCTTTCAAAGTGAGCTTCTTTTACAGCAACAGCATTCCTTATCCAGTACAGCTGTATCCCAATTAAGCCTAACAAGGAAATTGTTATCAAAATCACTACTAATAGTATTATATTTTTTTTCACTGATTATTGAGTTATCTAAAAAAAAATATATAATTGCAATATTCTGCAAAGGTTTAAAAAAAATAGCTAAAAAATATCAGTATTTTTTCTGTATTTTTAATGTATTTTAGCAAAGCTAAGACATTCAAAATGAATGATTTGCGACTTTAACTTTATTTAACAGCAATTTGTTGTTTTTTTTTGCCCCACTCTATAAAAGTTTTTTACTTTTGTAGTGAGGCAAGCTTACATTAATACCAAAGTTCTCAATTGGTTTTTTAGTGTATTAGTTTTTGTGGTTATTAATTGTGGGAAAAGGTGTTCCGAAAGGAATGCCTTTTTTTATTACATCTATCCATTATGAGGTGTAAAATAAACCGAACTAACCTCATTAGTTTGGTTTAATTGTCTTCAGCATGCCACTCAGCAAAAGAATTAGCTGTTTCGTTAAGTTGAACTTTGTGAAGTCTTATATTGTAGGGTAAAATACTTGATATTATCTCTGCAAAATATGCAACGAGGTTTTCGCATGTTGGCTGAAAAGGTAGTTCAATAATTCTGGCATTATCGCATAAACGTAAATCATCTGTTTTATAGTTTGTGCTTTTTTTTATTAACAAAGAGTGATCAAAGTCATTAAGTATGTTTTTTTCGATTAGCTTTTTAAGCCTTGAAAAATCCATAATCATTCCTGACTCAGGATTGTCGTCTTCACTGTTTACCCTACCTATGAGAGTTATATACAATGCATAACTATGCCCGTGAATGTTTTTACACAAACCATCATGATTACTTAAAACATGAGCAGCTTCAAAACTAAACTTTCTTGTAATTCTTACTATTGAGTTTTCTTTCATCTGTGTAAATTAGTGTTATCAAATTAAATATTAGTATTATGCGTATTCATGTATTCAATTTATCCCGATGGAACCCTCAT